>DASUGV010000075.1:0-5497 GCA_036273835.1 Rhodocyclaceae bacterium | reverse complement strand
GAGAGCGTGCGACCCGAAGCATCGGTGATGGTGCCGGAGATCATGACGGGCAAGCTTCTGCCCAGATCGTCGAACAGTTTCTGCACGGCGAACACTGCGACCTTGGCGTTAAGCGTGTCGAACACTGTCTCGATCAACAGGATGTCGGCACCACCCTCCATCAAACCTTTCGCCGATTGATAGTAATCGTCGGCGAGCGCATCGAAAGTGATGTTGCGAAAACCTGGATCGTTGACGTCGGGCGAGATCGACAAGGTGCGCGAGGTCGGGCCGATCACGCCTGCGCAGAAGCGCGGCTTGGCCGGATTCTTTGCGGTGAATTCATCGCAGAGTGCACGAACCAGCCGGGCCCCCTCGACGTTCAATTCGTAGGCTATTTCTTCGAGTCCGTACTCGGCCTGCGACACACGCGTGGCGTTGAAGGTATTCGTCTCGATGAGATCGGCGCCCGCATCGAGGTATTCGCGATGAATGCCTTCTATGACACCGGGATTGCTCAACAACAACAGGTCGTTGTTGCCCTTGAGGTCGCGCGCATGCGTGCGGAAACGCTGGCCGCGATAATCCGCTTCGCCAAGCTTGTGGCGCTGGATCATGGTGCCCATCGCGCCATCCAGGATCAGGATGCGCTGTGCAAGAAGCTGTTTGAGTTCGTCGGTGCGATCTGGCTGCATTGACTTCGTAATTCCTAAATTTGTCCCGCCAAATTGCGTAGCATGAGATTCGCAATCGCCTGTGAATTTTCGTCTTCCTGCTGGCTCAGCTTAGCGATGATCTGCTCTTGATCGGTTTTTGATTTGTTCTGCGATAGCTTGAACTTGACATCGATCTGCAGCGGTTCAAGCCTGAAGCAGTGAATTTGATTCAGCAGCATTGCGCGCTCTGCATGCGATTTGTGCCCTGCTTGCGAAGGATCGTCGAAAGCTTTGGTCAGCGCATCGAGCAACATCTGCGCTGCATCGCCAGTCTGTACATGAACACGTGCCTTCATGTGCGCTATCGCATAATTCCAGGTCGGTACGGAAGGCTCTGCGTACCAGCTCGGCGAAACATAGGCATGCGGCCCATGGAAGATCACCAACACCTCGGCGCCGTCCGACAAGGCGGCGCTATGCGGATTGGCACAAGCGACGTGCCCCAGCAACCAATTATGCTTATCCAATATGATAGGCACGTGAGTGACAAGCGGACTATCGTCGACCACGCTGATCAGCGTAGCGAAGGGAGCGCTTGCGATCAATCTACGAATCGCATCGGTATCGGTTTCGATAAAAACTTGCGGGGAATACAAAGCGTTGCCTTGGAAAAATAAAAACCCGTCGGCCTCAGATGGCGCAACGGGTTGGTGACATGCGAACCAAACTCGCTCGCTTTAGCGGTACTCGGGACCATTCTCCGCGCCCCGCAAGCTGAGACTCAAATCGGCGCAAGGCTGAATATTGCGGTTTCGAGCCGTTGATTGTCAAGAAGACCTCTCACGGCAAGATGCTTATTTCACGGATAATTTGCGTGCTGCGCGGGTGAGGAATCTTTAGTCCATGCAACTAGCATCCTTGCAGATGTCTTCGCTCGTTCGCATCAGCATTTCCGCTTTTTCTACTACGCCATCAGTAAAGCGCACCTGAAACGCGTTGCCGGAGTGGCGATTGTTATTGCCGAAGTACCACGTCCACATTTCGCTTGCGGTGAGAGGCACATGTTCTTTCACGCCTGGCTCTCCAAGTATGCGTATCACGTCCTGTGGTGTCATGCCGGGCGTTACGCTGTTGCGGCGCTCGTCGTCCAAAGCGTCTTCGATCTTTTCGACTTTGCCATTGGCATATAGCGTAATGAACCGCGATTTGGTGCCATTCGGCTGCCTGGTGTAGTCCAGGGTGCGGCTACCGTTGGGGTTCTGCCATGTGTGCGCGGGCTGGCCCAATAGCGCAACGACGTCCTGCTCGTTCGACACGTCGGGTTTCAGCTTGCCGGTAGGGCTCAAGCTCGAGCACGCGGTCAACATCAAGAAAACCAACATCGGAATCGCTCGTCGCATTGAAAACCTCAATCTAATTCGATCAACAAAGTTGCAGATGCTGCAGGTATTCCGCATCGAAAAATTCGTCCGCTACAGGTAGCGGGGATATTTATTCAGCATATGTCGCCGATCATCCCGCAGTCATCGCGGTTGATCCTCGTCGTACTGGTGCGGGCGACCGTGTCTTGTTTGAAATGTACATTAAAAATAAGCAAGGTACCCAGAATAGGATCCTGCGGCGCATTCCAATCCCAGACATCTTCACCGGATAACGGAAAGTGCGAGATGGCGCGCGGCGCGCATAGAATGCGGCGCACCTGTTCCTTGGTCATGCCGGCGTGGATGCGCGCCATATTGTCATCGGTGATGGCCTGCTGTACTTTGCTGACCGATCCGTTTGGCTTGACCGTGACTTGAAAGCAGTTGTTACCGTCGTCCGGCTCGCTGGTGAATTCGAGCGTTTGAGTCCCGTCGTCATTATTCCATACGTACTGAGGTTTTCCTGCTTTCGCAATAGCCTCTTCGCGTGTCGATACGCCGGGCTTGAGGGTGGCGAGTGTCTCAACGTTGGCACAACCGCCGAGTATGCTCAGCCACACAATGAAAATCGCAAATCGCAACATGTCAGGCCCTCCTGATCAATACGGCGACGATATTGTTCACCGCGTTGTTTTATGACCATTGGGCAGCTTAACGGTTCAGTCGATCGCGGGTCAGCGATTCGAATCAAAATAGCGCGCTTCCCTGGGCTTGAAGAACGGCCTCTTACAAGCGGGACAATGTCTGCCTCACTTCAAGCGCCATGCCCTCACCTTTGTTTAGCATACGCAGTCCGGGCATGCCCGGTCGATTGAATGCATCGGTGATATGAGTAATCGGTTCGAAGCAGAAAAATGGCAAACCCTCCGGCCGAAACAGGATAGAGGTATTCAGCCCCGCCGGCTCAGTAGTTTCCCATTCGAGACGCAGGTCGATATCATCGCGCTCCATGATCATGCGGCCATCCCAGCCGGAAAAATTGTTGTCGATTTTGCCGTGGCCCAGCTCGCGCAGCTGGTTGAAATCCCAGCCTCCCGGAAGTTGAGTGCTGTGCTCGGTCGGAATGCTGTCCTCGGTACCGAGCCAGTAGCCATCGGACTTGAATTGCAAACGCGGGCCATTGGGATCGTCGCCGCGCAGGAAGAACGGGTGCCAAGCCAAGCCATAGGGCAGGCGCTTGTCGCCGAGATGCGTTACCGTGAGGCGCATGACCATGTCATTGTCATCAATCGAATACCGCTGGGTCGCCGTATATTCGTAGGGATAGCCCATATGGCGGCGCGATTCCACGTTCATCTCGATCACATGTTCGCTGTGTTCCGTCACATTCCACGTGTGCATCCAGCCATCGCCGTGAATGGGATACGGATCGGCGCGGTTCGGCGCCATCGGATAGAACACGCCATCGACTGTGATACCGCCGCCGGTAATGCGGTTGGACCATGGGACCAAGGCAAAATTGCCGACGATACGGCGCAGGTCGGGCGGCTTGGCATAGCGACGCCAGATCGGTTGCCACTGGCCATCGCGCATGACATCCCAATAAGCGGGGCTACCGCCCAGCGACGGCATGAGACCAACACGCTGCTGGTCATTTTGAATGGTAAGAATTGTTGGCTCGCTCATTTTTTCTCCAGCCCTGCGGGCGACGCCGGGTGACGCAATTCTAATTCGAAATCGATCGTGTCGAACGAATCACGAATGAATCTCGTATGAGTCAAAATCCTTGTTCGATCAGCCAATCGCGAATGCGTTGTGCCGGGTCCTGCCAGTTTGCTTCCAGCATCATGCCATGGCCCATGGCGGGAAATATTTCAGCGACGACGTCATAAATTTCCGCCGTCTTTTCGACCTGCGAAGCCTGGATCAGGCGATCGTGTTCGGCGCCCAGCACAAGCATTGGCGGCCGATGCATGCGCGACGTGCTGGGTAGATCGAATACGCTCATGTCCCAAATAGCGCGCAGCGATTCCGGCTGCATTCGCATGTAACACGCTTTGAGCATCGCGTCGCTGATAGGTTGATGGAAAAGCGCTTCGCGCAGCGCTTCCAGATGCGGCTGCCCGCCACCCAGCGTGCGATTCAAATCGAACAACATGCCAGGCCGATGCAACAACATGTCCAGCGCCGCATTCATGAGACCTCGCGGCGGCACCGACGCCATCAGCACGACCGCGGGAACATTCTCATGCTCCAGAAATTTCTGCACCACCATGCCGCCCATCGAATGCCCGATGAGTATCGGCCGCACCGGCAAGCTCGCCGCGACTTCGCGCAAGTCATCGACGTAGTGACTGATCGAATAGGTATCCAGATATTGGCGGCCACGACTACCGCCATGCCCCGATAGCGACAGCGCGTGGGCGGCGAAACCCTGTGCGGCGAAGTACGGCAAGTAGTGCTCTTGCCAGCACCATGCCGCCGCATACGCGCCGTGCACGAACAACAGCGGTGTTGCGTGCGTCGAACTTTCTGGCATGCGAGAGATAAGTTCGAGATCAGCCAAGATAAGAGGGTCCGGTATATTCGATTGTCATTTTATTCTTGGCTGGCGGCGCGGCATGCTACGACGATCATCTCTATGGCTTCTTGATACCACGCTGCACCGCGGGGCGTCGTGCAATCTCGTCATACCAACGTTTCACATTGGGAAAATCCGCGAGATCGACCTGATGCATATCGTTGCGATGAATCCATGGCCAGGTCGCAATATCGGCAATGCTGTAGTCATTACCCGCGAGATAAGGGCGATCTGCCAGCCGCGCTTGCAGCACGCCGTAGATGCGGCGCGTTTCCGCCACATAGCGCGCGACGCCATAGGGCACGGGCGTTCGCGCGCGCAGGAAGTGATGCGCCTGACCCAGCATCGGTCCCACCGAACCCATCTGGAACATCAACCATTGCAGCGCTTCATATTTGTCTCGCAGATCGACGGGTAGAAAGCGGCCGCTCTTGCCGGCGAGATAGATCAGGATCGCGCCGGACTCGATCAACGTAATCGGCTTTCCGTCCGGACCGTCGTCGTCGACGATCACGGGAATTTTGTTGTTCGGATTGAGCGCTGCGAAGGCGGCGGTAAATTGATCGCCTTTGCCAATGTGAACCGGCACGGTGCGATACTTGGTGCCGATTTCTTCCAGCATGATCGAGACTTTGTGACCATTGGGCGTACCCCAAGTGTAGAGAGAAATCAAAATGCATACCCCGTTGAAATTATGTCAATGGCGCGTGGAGATTCAGAAGCGCTTATAGCTCTCCGTGTCGGTGTCTGTACCCTTGATGAACCATTCGCGTCGCGCCGGTTCCAGCGGAGGATCAAACACCACGACGTTGGACACCACCCCATCGGGCGTGGCCGGTGCGTGGCTCGGTTCGGTTTGTAGCGCAGCCATCGTATCGCGCCATAGTTGTTGCGCGGCTGGCTTTGCGCTTTCGTTGCTC
>DASUGV010000074.1:0-7470 GCA_036273835.1 Rhodocyclaceae bacterium | reverse complement strand
ATCACAGCGGCGTACTCGGCGTCCGCATCGCGGTCCAGCAACTGTGGATTGGCCAGCCACGCTTCCATCGCCTTGATGCGGCGCTGCAGGCTGCGGGCATCCTGGTAGCCCTGCGCGATCATGTACTTGAGCAACGTGATGTTGCTGTTCAAGTATTCGATGATCGGTTCCTTGTTGAGCTTCACCGTGCAACCGGCAGCGGAACGTTCTGCGGATGCATCGGACAGCTCGAACGCCTGCTCCACCTTCAGATTCGGCAGGCCTTCGATTTCCAGGATGCGGCCGGAGAAGATGTTCTTCTTGCCCTTCTTGTCGACGGTCAGCAGGCCTTGCTGGATCGCGTACAGCGGGATCGCGTTGACCAGGTCGCGCAGCGTGACACCGGGCTGCATCTTGCCCTTGAAGCGCACCAGCACGGATTCGGGCATGTCCAGCGGCATCACGCCGGTGGCGGCGGCGAAGGCCACGAGGCCCGAGCCGGCCGGGAACGAGATGCCGATCGGGAAGCGGGTGTGCGAGTCGCCGCCGGTGCCGACGGTGTCGGGCAGCAGCATGCGGTTCAGCCAGCTGTGGATGATGCCGTCGCCGGGGCGCAGCGATATGCCGCCGCGATTGCTGATGAACTTTGGCAACTCGCGATGCGTCTTGACGTCGACCGGTTTCGGGTAGGCTGCAGTATGACAAAAGGATTGCATGACGAGGTCGGCAGAGAAGCCGAGACATGCCAAGTCCTTCAACTCATCGCGCGTCATCGGGCCGGTCGTGTCCTGCGAACCGACCGATGTCATCTTGGGTTCACAGTAAGTGCCGGGACGCATGCCTTGGCCCTCTGGTAGGCCACACGCGCGGCCAACCATCTTCTGCGCCAGCGTAAAGCCCTTGCCGGTGTCGGCAGGCACTTGCGGCAAACGGAAAAGGGTGGAGGCGGGTAGGCCGAGGAATTCGCGCGCCTTGGCGGTGAGGCTGCGGCCGATGATGAGATTGATGCGGCCACCTGCACGTACTTCGTCGAGCAGTACGAGTGTTTTGAGGTGCGATTCTGCGATGACTGTGCTGCCTTTGGTGGCGGTGACCTTGCCATTGGCATGATCGACGTTCAAGGTGATCTCATCGCCCATATCCATTTTGGATACGTCGATTTCGATAGCCAGTGCGCCGGCGTCTTCCTGCGTGTTGAAGAAGATCGGCGCGATCTTGCCGCCGAGGCAGAAGCCGCCAAATTTTTTGTTCGGCACATAGGGAATGTCTTCGCCGGTCCACCACAACACGGAGTTGGTCGCCGATTTGCGCGAAGAGCCGGTGCCGACCACGTCGCCGACATAGGCCACGAGGTTACCCTTGGCGGCGAGGCTCTGAATCATCTTGATCGGACCGCGCTTGCCGTCTTCTTCGGGCGTGATGCCGGAGCGCGCGTTCTTCAACATGGCGAGCGCATGCAGCGGAATGTCGGGGCGGCTCCATGCATCGGGCGCGGGGGAGAGGTCGTCGGTATTCGTTTCGCCCGTCACCTTGAGCACGGTCAGCTTGATGCTGTTCGGCACTTCAGGGCGCGTGGTGAACCACTCGGCATCGGCCCAGCTTTTCACCACCGCTTGAGCGACCGCCGCTGTTCGCACATTCGCCGCTTTGGTTCTCTCGGCAACGTCGTGGAAGAAATCGAACATCAGCAGCGTCTTCTTCAGCGCTTCGCCCGCGACGCTGGCGAGCGCGGGAACATCGAGCAGATCGATCAACGGTTTGACGTTGTAGCCGCCAACCATCGTGCCGAGCAATTCGGTGGCCTTGGTCGGGGAAATCAATTTGCATATTACGTCGCCATGCGCGACGGCAGCGAGAAAGGAAGCTTTGACCTTGGCCGCATCGTCGACGCCCGGCGGTACGCGATGCGTGATCAGGTCGAGCAGAAAAGCTTCTTCGCCCGCAGGTGGCGTCTTGATGAGCTCGATGAGGTCGGCCGTTTGCTTCGCATCCAGCGGCAGTGGCGGGATACCCAGCGCGGCGCGCTCGGCAACGTGTTGGCGGTAGGCTTGCAGCACGGTCAGATCCTCCAAAAGAGTGGCGCAAATAATGCGGCACTAAAAATAATCGTGTGATCTAAAAAAAACGTTCGCGTGTCTCGCTCGGTAATTCGCAGCCGGTGGCGTGCGCACGCTTTAACAAATTCCAGTAATACCGGTACGAGGCGCGGTCGTACAAGCGGTCACGCAACTGTATCGGTCCCCATGCCGTGTCTTGCGCCGTGGAGATCACTTCATTCGCTTCCACCAGTTCAGAGTAGTCGGCTTGCATGGCACTCAGAATCGGTTCGATCTGATTCGGGTGGATGCTCCACATGCGCATGAAGCCGAATTCCTGGCGCGCGCGTCGTGCGTCCTCCCGAATCTTCGCGACATCGTTCAACTCGATGGTGACGTTGTGCGTCGGCACCACGGCATGTGCTAGTGCAGCGGCAACGATCTCGGTCTTGGCCCGATGCAGCACTGCGTGATCGAATTGCCCCGGGCTTTGCATCGCGCGGCCGGCAATAGCGCCGTGATGCACGCTGACGAAATCCATCAAGCCGAAATCCAGAGACGCGACGCCTTCAAGCGCAGCAATGTCCCAAACCTGATGTAGTGCGCCGTGCGTTTCGATGAGTACATGCAGCGGAATTTTTCTGATCAGGTTGCATTGCTGTTCGATACCACGCAAAGCCGACAGCACCCATCGAACGTCATCCACACCGCGCGCCTTTGGCAAAGTTACGTAAGCGAGGCGCGTGCCGGCGACTGTGACGATCTGCTGCAAATCCTCCAGCCATGACGCGTGCGTAACATCGTGGATACGTGTGCCCACACGTGCGAAGCGATTCTCGTCCGTCATGATGAGCGCGGCAACCAGTTCCGCATGCGCTTCTTCCGCACCGACGCTTGCACCGTCTTCGCAGTCAAAGGTCACGTCGATACTCGTCATGCCGTTACCGGCATGTGCGGCTTGCATGGCCAGCGCCTTGCGCATCAAATTTTCGCTGCCGGCGTAATGATCGACAACCGGAATGCAGGGGAGTGTGTCTTCGCCTTGCGAGAGCACCGCATCGGGATGAATGCGAATGCTCACTGTGCGGCATCCAATCGATGATTTTCATTTGTCATTGCCGCTAAAGCGGAGACCCACAAACCAAGCAAACTCGAGGTCGGTGTGGATTCCCGTTTTTGCGGGAATGACGAGGTACACATTTTGGCTCGGCTTACTTCAACAGGTCGGCAACGCCCGCACGTTCTTCCGTGAGTTCCTTCAGCGTGAAGTCCATCTTCTCCCGCGAGAACGCATCGATTTCGAGGCCGGTCACGCGCGTGTATTCGCCGTTGGCGGTAGTCACGGGAACGCCATAGACGATGCCTTCAGGGATGCCATAGGAGCCATCGGAAGGAATGCCCATGGTGACCCATTCGCCATTCGAACCGAGGAACCAGTCGCGCATGTGATCGATGGCTGCGTTCGCCGCGGAGGCTGCCGAAGACAGGCCGCGTGCTTCGATGATGGCGGCGCCGCGCTTGCCCACGGTGGGCAAGAAAGTATCGCGGTTCCAGGCTTCGTCGTTGACGAGGTTCTTTATGCTATCGCCATTGGAAGTGACGAAACGGTAGTCGGCATACATGGTCGGCGAATGATTGCCCCACACGATCAGCTTCTTCAGGCTGGCAACAGGACGGCCAGACTTTGCTGCCAACTGCGACAGCGCGCGGTTGTGATCGAGGCGCAGCATAGCGGTGAAATTCTTTTCGGGAACACGGCCGAATTTTTTGGCGGTTTCCTTGGCGATATATGCATTTGTATTACAGGGATTGCCGACGACGAGCACACGGCAATCGGGCGCTGCGTGTTGACCGATCGCCGCGCCTTGCACGGTAAAGATTTTTGCGTTTTCGGCGAGCAAGTCTTTGCGCTCCATGCCTGGGCCACGCGGACGGGCGCCGACGAGCAGGGCTGCCTTGGTGTCCTTGAATGCGACGCTCGGATCATCGGTAGCGATCATGCCGGCCAATAACGGAAACGCGCAGTCTTCCAGCTCCATCATCACGCCATTGACGGCTTTTTGCGCCTGCGGCAGATCGAGCAATTGCAATATGACGGGTTGATCCTTGCCCAACATTTCGCCACTGGCGATGCGAAACAGCAGGCTGTAACCGATTTGACCAGCTGCGCCGGTGACGGTGACGCGAATTGGGGATTTAGAAACGGGGGCATTAGACATGAAATAACTCCTTGTATCCGTGAGATCGCGCGGGGCTGTAATTGTCGTTCGTGATTCGGAGATAACGTGGCCCTGAAGACTGTTAGAGGACCAAATCCAAATTATTGCATTGCAAGCGAAAGAGTTTAAACAAACTCGTCTGGGTGTGTCAAAAGCTGTGTTATGTCTTATATAAGATATACGACAACTTATGGACGTTGTCAAAATTTTGTGCTTGAATTCGATGCATGGCAAACGAATCGCCGACTTTCAGCCCGTTATACCGCCAGATCAAGAGTCTGATTGTACAGGCGCTCGATGCAGGCGAATGGCTCCCTGGACAAGCCATTCCCAGCGAGCAGGAACTGGCGACCCGCTTTGGGGTCAGCCAAGGCACGGTACGCAAGGCCATCGATGAGTTATCGGCGGAAAATTTGCTGTTGCGCAAGCAAGGTAAGGGGACATTTGTTGCTTCGCATCACGATCCGCATGCATCATTCCGTTTTTTACGGCTGGTGCCGCTCAACGGCAGCACTGTTCCGCCGCAGAGTATGCCGTTGGAATGCTGGCGGGCCAAGGCAGGACAAGAGGCTTCGCGCAACCTGAGCGTCGAGTTGGGTAGCCCGATGATCATCGTACGGCGCATGTTGCGATTCGAGAACAAACCGGTCGTGATCGACGAGATTTATTTGCCCGGCGAAGTGTTCCAGGGCATGAATCTGGAAATGCTGCAAGCATGGCAAGGATCGCTGTATAGCTTGTTCGAAACACGTTTTGGCGTTCGCATGGTGCGGGCGCAGGAACGCATTCGCGCGGTGGCAGCGGATCGCTCGATGGCGGAAG
The DNA here is from genome assembly GCA_036273835.1 of Rhodocyclaceae bacterium. Lineage (GTDB taxonomy): Bacteria > Pseudomonadota > Gammaproteobacteria > Burkholderiales > Rhodocyclaceae > DASUGV01. The sequence continues at coordinate 2,414 of DASUGV010000074.1, read as the reverse complement.
CGCTGGCGGTGTCCGAACATACGCCGCTGCTGTCGGTGGAACGGGTGGCATATACGTACGGTGACAAGCCGGTGGAGTGGCGGCGTGGCTTGTATTCCACCGCCGAGCATTGTTACTTGAATGAGTTGAACTAAGAATCGGAATTACCGGCCGGAACCAGCAATTTTATTTGCGGCGCATGCGTCGCATTGCATAGAGGTACTGTCTTATGGCGGAAGCTGTGGTCAAGAAGGCGCGGCCAAAATATCTGAATCTCATGGAGATTCGATTGCCGTTGCCGGGGTTTGTATCGATTCTCCATCGCGTCAGCGGTGCGGGCTTGTTCCTGTGTTTGCCGCTTCTCCTTTGGCTATTCGGCGCCAGCGTCGGCACACCGGCCCAGTTCGATGAATATCGCATTGTCATAAGTAATCCGCTGGTCAAGCTGATCTTGTTTGGCCTCCTGTGGTCCTTTTTGCATCATTTCTGCGCAGGTATCCGCTTTCTGCTTCTCGATGTACATGTCGGAGGCGATTTGCCGTCGGCGCGCATGAGTTCGGTGATCGTGCTCGCCGTGAGTCTTGCGCTGACCGTCGCGATCGGAGTGAAGCTATGGTGAAACAACGTCTTGTCGTGGGCGCCCACTATGGATTCGGAGATTGGCTGGCGCAGCGCATCACCGCGGTACTGATGGCGCTCTATACGCTTTTGTTTGTCGTGAAAATACTTCGGCTACCGAGTTGGGACAACAGTAATTGGCATGCGATGTTCGCGGGCGGCTTCATGCGCTTCGCCACCTTTCTCTTTTTCATGTCCCTGTTTTTTCACGCATGGGTAGGCGTGCGCGATATTTTCATGGACTACATCAAACCGATGTATGTGCGGCTGACATTGCATGCCATTGTCGTTTTCCTGCTGATCGGCTATGCCGGTTGGGCGGCTCAGATTTTGTGGAGGCTGTAATTGAAAGTCGCCAAGCGTACGTTTGACGCGGTAATTGTGGGAGCGGGCGGCGCGGGAATGCGCGCTGCAATCCAGCTGTCGGAGTCCGGACTGAAGACGGCTGTGATCTCCAAGGTTTTTCCGACGCGCTCGCACACCGTTGCGGCGCAGGGCGGTGTGTCGGCCTCGCTGGGCAATTCCGAGCCGGACAACTGGCACTGGCACATGTATGACACTGTCAAGGGTTCGGACTGGCTTGGCGACCAGGACGCGATCGAGTTCATGTGCAAGAAAGCGGCTGAAGTGGTGGTGGAGCTCGAACACTTCGGCATGCCTTTCGATCGGCTCGACAACGGTAAGATTTACCAGCGCCCGTTCGGTGGACACATGTCGAACTTTGGCGAAAAGCCGGTGCGCCGTGCCTGTGCGGCGGCCGATCGCACCGGTCACGCGATGCTGCATGCGCTGTATCAGCGCAATGTGCGCGCCAATACGCAGTTCTTCGTCGAGTGGATGGCGCTGGATTTGATTCGCGCTGCCGATGGCCGCGTGCTCGGCGTCATCGCGATGGAAATGGAAACGGCGGAGATCACCGTCTTCCAAGCTAAAGCGACCTTGTTTGCAACCGGCGGTGCAGGGCGCATTTATGCATCTTCGACGAATGCTTTCATCAACACGGGCGACGGCTTGGGCATCGCGGCGCGTGCCGGCATTCCGCTGGAGGACATGGAGTTCTGGCAATTCCATCCGACCGGTGTGGCGGGTGCGGGCGTGCTGATCACCGAAGGCGTGCGCGGCGAAGGCGGCATCTTGCGCAACAGCGACGGCGAGCGTTTCATGGAACGTTACGCACCGACCGCCAAAGACTTGGCTTCGCGCGACGTCGTGTCGCGGGCGATGGTGACCGAGATCAACGAAGGGCGCGGCTGCGGTCCCAACAAGGATTATGTACTGCTTGATATCACGCACCTCGATCCGAAAATCATCATGACTCGTTTGCCGGGCATTCGAGAAATCTGTTTGCAGTTCGCCGGTCTCGATCCGATCAAGAAGCCGATTCCCGTTGTACCCACTTGTCATTATCAGATGGGCGGCATTCCGACCAACTATCGAGGTGAAGTGGTGGCGCCCAACAACGGCGACGCCGCCGCAGTGGTGCCGGGTTTTTACGCGGCGGGCGAATGCGCGTGCGCGTCGGTGCACGGCGCGAACCGCTTGGGTACCAACTCGCTGCTCGACCTGCTGGTGTTCGGCAAGAGTTCCGGCGAGTCGATGGTCGACTTCATCCGTTCGGAGCCGGCCGGCTTCCCGGATCTGCCGCAATCCGAAGTGGATCGCGCCCTGGCGCGTGTCGATCGGCTCGACAATCAGACGCAAGGTGCGGACGTGTACGAAACCCGTCTGGCCCTGCAACGCAATATGCAAACGCATTGCGGCGTGTTCCGGTTCAAGGACATGCTGCAAGAGGGCGTCGACAAGATCATCGAGATCGA
>DASUGV010000073.1:0-12525 GCA_036273835.1 Rhodocyclaceae bacterium | reverse complement strand
ACCACTTCGATGCGTTCCAGCAATCCACGCATCGCGCCGAATCCAGGGCCGTCGCCGTGCAAGACTTCATCCACGGTTTTTTCAAGCGTCTTCAACGCTGTCTGTCCATCCGACAAACAGGTTTGTAGAAAGGCGATGCGCTCATAAGATGTGCAGGCCAATGCGGCGCCGACGTCGGTCAGCGTTGCGCCTTCGATTTCCGCTTGTGCTTGCTTGCCCAGACTGGCGCGTAGCTGCTCGTTGCGTTGAGCCTGTTCCCAGTCGTTCCATGCGTAATTATTTTCACCGCCTGTCGCGGTGATTTGCACCTTGCGCAGCGGCGATAGAAGTTTCTGGTTGACCCACAGCAGAAGATTGACGCGGTGCTCCGAATCATGCGGGTGCAGATGCGACCCAAAACGCCGGAACAGTTGATCGATCAAATGCAGGCATGGTGCCAACGACTGGAAACCGCTGCGCGCGATCAAGGCCTCGAAGAGCCAGACTGCGAGCTGCAAGTCCTTGCTGCGCGTGGCCAATGCCTTCGCTGCCAAATCGCTTGCCGCGACCCAGTTGGCGCGTTTGAGTTCGCGCTCCCACGGCCCGAGCGGCAAACTTGGATCTTCGTCTTCGCGTTCGTGGCGGATGCGACGATAGCTTTCGTCGTGCGATGCAGATATGCCATACGCATTCTCGCCGGGTATGGGCGCGAGCAGTGTCTGCAAGTCCATTTCGACGACTTCCATGAAGTAGCGGTCAGCCTTCCGATCCTTGTCTTCCATTACATCACCTTGTGATTTCTAAATATTCATATAGCATGGCGGAAAAGCCTTTTTCATGAATAAACGACAGGATTCCATTTGTCATATTTTTGGAAACGATGTGCTTGCTCCACCGCCATGTCCGCTTGAACCACCGGTTTTCGGAGCTGATATTGGGCCCATCGGCGCGGGCGGCGCCATGCGTTGGCGACGTCGCTCCATGAATTCTGGAAAATTAAGTGAAGTGCCTTCGGCCATCGAGTTGCTGCGCACGCGCAGCGGCACACGTACGGCACGCGGCAGTGGTGCTTCACCGCGTTCTGCTCGCGACAGATTTTCAAGGTGAGTGGATACGTCACGCGAATAGTTGTGTACTTGCGCGAGCGAGCGAACATCGACGTCCCGACTGCCGACGCCGGTTACCACGGTTAAGCTGCTCACAGGCCGAACCGAACCATCGCCGAATCGCAGCGCCCCGACATTGGTCAGATCCTTGAGTTGATCAACGCTGTGTGTGATGTCGCGTCCTGCCTTGATATCCACTAGATGGAGACTGTGTTCGGTTGAATGTTCCACTACGAGATCGGGTCGACGCGTGCCGCTTGCACTCGTTCCTCCGCCAGAAATGACGAGAGGCGGTTGTGCATCGATGAAATTCCAACGTCCTGAATTTCGCAGGCGCATCGTTTCGCTTGCTTCATATCTGTAGCCCTGGGCAAAGGCTCCCTCCCCGCGTGCTTCCGCGGCCTGAGCTTCAAGCAACGACTGTCGCGCAGCATCGGAAAAACTACGAGGCCGCCCGATTGGCTTAGGTGCGGGTTTGGGCGCGCTTGCGTCCATGCTAGGAAAAGAGGGTTTTTTTGGCGGTCCCTTGTCGCCATCGTCTCGGCCGCGTTTTCCCGAAATTGATTCCGATGCCATATGTCTTCCCTATTGCTCCGGCGCGCTGTGCGGGAAACTTTGCGGCAGTTTCAGCGCGACAGCGGCTTGGGTTTTGGGATCGGTGCCCGCGAGCGTCAAGCCGAGATATAGACGCGCGAGTCCGTTCTGCGGTTTGCCGTCTGCGGCATTGGGGCCAGAAGTGGATACCTTGAATTCCAGCAATATCTGTTTGGCATTAAGTGGATCGTGAGTAGGTTCGACTGGGCGATGTGCATCGATCATGCGCAACAAGCTCCACGAACCCATCGCCGCGAACGAAGCCATTTTTCCGTCGACGATCAGATCGCCTTGCGCCGCATCCGCATGAGGACTCCACTGCGAACGGTCGGCCCAGGTCAGATCGAGCACCAGCGGCTGACCGTACGACCAATTCAGCGTAGTTGCGCGATTCGGAAAGCCTGCGCTGGACATGCCCGCTGTCAGCAACCAGCTGACGATCTGATCGCTGCCCGGCGATGATTTGGGCAGCGCGCGGAAGTTCGCGGTGAGCTTCACCGGCTCGCTGACTTCGCCGCTGTCGAGATTGCTGCGGAAGAATGCCGAGGCGGCATCCAGTTGCGCAACGAAGTTCAGCCGTTCTTTCCAGCTTTGCTCAGGTACATCCGCCAGCGCGTCTTGCAAGGCATCGCGTTGCGCGTCGTAGTCCATGAAAAAGGCTTTGACGATCGCAGGCGATGCGTCGCGTGCGGAAATATCGCCGAAGGGATAACGTCCTGCGAGATCGCGATTGAAACGTTCGGCAAGCGCCCGATAGGCTTCGAGCGCCTGCGCCTGCTTGCGATCGGTGCAACGCATCGCCACCAACTGTTCGAGCTGACTGCGGCGTTCGGAAAACATGTCGATGCCGGGTTCGGGCGGACTGTAAGCGGCCAGTACCTTGTTGCAATTGGCATAAGTGAGGCCGCTGAGCTGCTTGATGAAATAATTATCCAAGGCGGATACCTGGCCGCTCGGATCTTTGGCTTGCGCATAGCGGTTCAGTTCGGCAGTGGTGTTACTCCAGTAGCTTGCGGTCTGGCCGGATTCGCGCTGAGCATCGTTGAGGCTGGTGCCGGTCTGGAGCACCGATAAAAATGGCGATGCATAGCCTGCGAGTATCTGGGCTCGCGATACTTGGCGCGACAAATAATCTTTCAGCACCGGCAGATTGCCGATGTCGAACATTGCGTTTCCGGATGTCGCCGCCTGCGGTGCGTAGAGACGGCTGGCGGAGGCGAGCGCGCTGACGCGTCCGAGATTGTCCGCGGCGAAATCGCTGACGCATTGCCGTACGCTGGCGCCGGAACTGGAGAAACCATAGTCGGCATAAGCTTTCAACACGTTCTGCAGCGACGGTAGTCCATGCGCCAGTTCATTGCCGGTTTCCGCGAGTTGTTCGTCGATGGTATTGACGGGCTCCAGACTGACAAGCTGAATCGATGTCTGCGGAATCTGCTGCGCGCGATACATCGCATCGTCGAGCGCGCGCTCCAGCGACATGCGTGCGAGCTTGTCGTAAAGCGGTCGACCGCCTGCGGGTAAAAGCGGCAGCTTCTGCTGCTTGGCGAAGGTTTCGTATTCGCGCAGATAACCGGCCGCTTCCGCAACTTCGTTGCTGCGCCAGATTGCGTCATTCCCGTCACATGCAAAATTGCGTGTGTTTTGCAGACGCATGAAGCCGAGCGAAACCAGCGAAGGTAGACCGGCAAGCTCGCCCTGCAATGCCGGCGACAGATCCAATCCTCCAGTCGTGGGCTCGAACATCGGGCCGTATGGCGACAGGCGCAATCCGGCTAGCGCGGTCATCTCCGGTTTGTAGCATTGCGTGCTGTCGAACTGCGCGAGCATCGAGTTCAGCGACTTGCCATAGTCATATTGTGTGACCAGCGCCAGAATGTCCGGCTTGATGCTGGCGACGATTTCTGCGCAAGGATTTCGTTCTGGACTGGACGTCAGCCACGACTGTCTGGCCCAGCTCAGCCAGTTCGCAAACTTGCGCGTATTTTCTAGAACGGGCGGCTGACCCTTGGCCAACGAATCGAGCAGATCGTCGCCCATCGACACTTCCCGATCCAATGTCTGGTGGAGCGCTGTGCTTTCTTGCTCGATCTGGCGAGCCAAACGCGCACGCATGCCATTGGGTAACACGGGTTTCTTATCGTATTTGACGTGGTCGAAGGCGTCGTCGAGGATGCCGCCTGGCCGTTGCATTTCAGGCGGTGTCGGCGCGCCGAAGCTGTAAGTTGCAAGCTCGGCCAGCATGGAGAGAACGGCTTTCTCGCCCATGCTGTCGCCCTTCGTGGCCAGCGTGTTGAAACGATCGAGGTTGTCTTCGAAATTGCGAACGTCGCTGACGAGCTTTTGCAATGCGGCACGCCGAGACGACAGATCGGTACCTTCCGCCGGCGAAATATCCGACACGGCGGCCATCAGGTGACGGGCGTGCACTTCCAGATGGCATGCCAGCGCCGGCATCAGCACACGGCCCACCGTGGTGTGACCGATGCGTTCGGCGCTCTTGCTTGCGACGCGGCCGTCGATCCACGAGGCAGGCACTGCAAGATATGTCGTATGAGTATCGATGAGCGCAACGTCTTTCAGCAGCGGATATACGCTTTGTTGCGTCAAGCAGCCGTTTTCTCCAGTGTCGGTGGGAATGGCCTTGTCCAGCGAGTTCATGGCACTGACAAGCGTGCCCACTTGACGCGAAAAGTTGATCGACGCGATCAGCAGCGCAACGAACAGGCACGCAAAAACCGCTAGCCCCGTTATCTGCATCGCGCGAATCAGACGATTGCGCGACCACACACCGGGCCGGGTCGGTCGCGCCAGATGCGGCTCGCGCAATGCCTTCTCGGACACCAGGGCATCGACGAAGGAGACGTCGGTTCGCGGCGCCAGCGCGGTTATGCCATCAGCATCGATGGCGCCTGTGAAATAGATGCCGCGAAACAGATACCCGCTCTGCCAAGCGGTAGCCTTGAACACGGTTTCCAGCCATTGTCCCAGCGGTTCGCGTAGCGCGGCAAAGTGGCCCGGGAACAGGAAGAAGTTGTCGACGTCCTCGACATGCTTGTTATGCGCGGCAACATCGACCTGCAAGGCACGCAGGCGTTCGCCCAGCAAGTCGAACGCAGTATGCGCCCAGGCAGAAGGCGGCAGACTCTGGTCCTGTGCCATGGCGGAATAGCCGAACATCTCACCGCGTCTGGCGGCGGGCTGACTCTGCCAGAAGGCACCGAATCCCGTAACGCTGTCGCATTGCGTGACCACCACATAAACCGGCAGCACAAATTCGATTTCTTCTTGCAATTGACTGAGTTGTTTACTCAGATTTTCCGCCAGACGTTCGCGCTGTGCAGTACTGGCTTCGCGCAGGCTACGCGCCGACACGCATAGCAGAATGCCGTCGAGTGGCCGCTCCGGACGCAATGCGTTGAGCGCCGCCAAGGTTTTTTTCCACTGTTCCGCTTCGTCGCTGCCTTCCGCTGCGCTGGCCAATTTTCCTTCCGCGTCGATCAATACGCCATGCCGGAAAAATGCCCATTGAGTACCCGGCGCAGTCAATTCCGATGCGCGTTGAGGCGGAGAATGCCGCCAAGTCAGCGATACGGATCCCACCAGACTCGTCTTGCCGGCACCCTGTTCGCCCAGCATCAACATCCACGGCTGGCCGTAGCGCCATTCGCGCCGCGTGGCGAGATAGTCGATGGCGCCGATGATTTTTTTTACGCGCGCGAACAGGTTGGCGCATAGGCCTTGAGGCAAGTCCTTGGGACCGCATCGAGCGGTCACGATAGTGGGCTTGCCGATACGTTTTATGACAAATGCAATAGCTGCGCTGGCGGCCAGCGCTGCGCCACCCAGCGACGTTTTCAGCGCGCCCAATTGGCCCAGCCATGCCGTCACGACGTTGGGGTTCGCAATGGAATTCACGACGCTGGGAATCACGTTGGGCGTCATTTATCCTCTCCCAACCGCTTGACGAAATGGTTCCATCAAATAGAACCACAGCGCGCTGGAGATGAGGACATACACCATCAGCGCGACACCCGCGGCGATGTACCACGGCGTGAGAGGCGCCAGCCGCGCGGGTTCGCCGCGGGACAGCAGTTGCTGCCAGGCCTGCGGGAATGCATGGCCCTGCGCATGCTCGCCGTGATTGCGCTCGACCACGCGGAATAGCCGCTCGCGTATGTCGCTCAATATCGCTTCGCCCTGCTCGCCCCGGTATTGCCCCTTGAAGCCGAGCTGCAAAGCCACCACCAGCACCGCTGCCAGATCGATATGCAAATCGCTGCGATTGCGTGTGGCCAGCAACTGTTCGGCAACGTCAAAAAAACGCACGCCCGCGTTACGCGATTGGAATAATTTGAATTCGAGTAAGACATCCAGCCAACTGTCGCGGCCAGTCCAGTCCATTTCCAAAATGAATAATTCGTCGGCCAGGGCCGCCATCGCATACAGCGCCAAGCGGTAAGCCTTGATTTCTCCCGCTGTTCCGTTGCGCGTCACATCTTTCCACTGCGCACGCAGCACGCCGGCCAGCTTACCGCTGACGCGCGCAGCGAGATCGCCCGGCAGCACCGGGGGAAGCTCGTCGCCGACGGTGAGTAGCGCGCTCAACCGGCCTTCCGCGATGGCCAGTTTGATGCACGCCACTTCCTCAAAAAATTCGGCGAAGCGGGTCAGCAAAAAGAAGGAGCCGGCGGAGCGCTCAAGCATGAATCGTTTCCGCTCCTTGCGTAGGCGTGTTGTCGGCGCTATTGCCCGCCGTGCGCCCATGCTTGCGATGGTGCAGCACAATGGCCGCCGGCGCATGCTGGCTACCGCCCTTCACCAGTATCGAGCGTCCGGCCCGGAAGCAATCGACGACGCCGTGCTGCGGCAACTCCATCCGTTGGCTGCGCAGTTCGAACACCATTGCGTCGGCACGCAATCCCATTTCACTCGCTTCGCGACTGCTCAGCATCCGCCATTGCACACCGGATTGGCGGCGCTGGCGCAGCACCGGCATCAGTTCCTCGCTGGCAATGCACGTGTCATGCATCCACGTCTTGAGGTCGTGAGCCGTCTGCCCTTCCCGTCTGCGCAGTTCGATGTAGATCACCTGGCTGGCATCTTCGGGCAGACGGCGCGCAAACAGCCCGTCGTCGACACGGGCGAATGCAAGGTTGTCCCAGTCTGTATTGATCAGATTGACCTTGCGCGTCACGAACTCGACGGCAGCCTGAAACTGTTCTATGCAATTGGAATGTTTGTACGGCTCCATCGCAAGCGGACGAGGATTGCTGCCGATTGCGGCCATGCGTCCGACGATCTGGGCCAGCGTCTGGTAGGCGTTGACCGGAGAAGTCAGCGGATCGGCAAGTACGATATCGAGCAACGGCAGGCAGGCGGCGATTTCACGCGCCATCGTTAAATGCATGCGCGCCTCGGCGCTGAGTGTGACGACGGCTTCCGGTGCGTCTTCCTGCGCCGTGCCGGCGAGCTCGCGCAACTTCTCCCACATGTTGTCGCGCAAGCTTGCGAACATCTGCATCATTCCATTTTCGCCAAGAAACGCCGAAGCGCCCACGCGCACCATGGGCGGATGGAACGAGGTCAATACGATTTCGCCCTGCGCGTTGCGCATCACCTCCATCAGGCATAGCGCCGGATAGCCCGAAGGCGGTTGATCTCCCGCGAACAGATCGATGCGCGCTCGCTGCCGTTCCACGATGAGCTCACCAATGCCGGTTACTTCGTCGATGGTTTCCACGCCGGGCAAGCTCTCATAGCGCTTGATGGAAGTGCTGGGTACCTGCATCGCACCCGTGCGCGGCGGCACCGCCAGCCATAGCTTGAGCGGGCGGCCATCGGGCGAGCATTGCGCAGCCACATTCAGCCCCAGCGGTGCGCGACCGTCGCCTGCCTTGAAGACTATCGGCAGCCCATCGGGCATGACGCCTTCGAACTCGACCACGTTGATCGCGCCATCCGCAAGACGTGTCTTGTCGATTGCCAGTTGCCGCACGCCCCAGCAATGAGGCGCCAGTGTCAGCAAGCGCTGATGCAAAACGGCCTGGGTGTGAATATCGTGCTGCTGGAAATGCTGCGGCGAAAGCAGCATGCCTTCCGACCACTGAACGGCATCCGGTAGATAATTGTTGTCGATCATATTCCGCTCCTCAAATTTCGCTCCTCAGTTTCCGCTAACGACGATGTTGTTCGAGGTCAGGCGCAACGACGCACTGCGATAAGGCGTCAGCGCGATGACGGGCCAGCCTTCTTCTTTTACGTAATTGGCATAAGCAAAGACGCTCGTCGCTTTGGTAATTCGGGCAGGCAACGTCGCGCTGAAAACCGGCGTTGAACCGGGAATCTGCAGCGACACCACCTCGATGCCGGTAGCCAGCAAACGCTGCAGCGCATCGCGCTGGTTGAACCAGTCTGGTCCGGTTTTGGGTAGGCGATCAGTGGTGGCTGAATCGAAAACGAGCACGATATCGAGTTGCGTGCCGTTACCTTGATTGGCGTCGGCATCGGCGCTCACCTTAAGCGTACGCAGCGGCGTATAGGCTCTGCCCAAGCCGACCAACCCTTTGAGCTTGTCGACCGTACCGCATCCAGATGCCAATGGCATGATCATGCACAGTACGAAAAGGTAGCGCCGCATGTTCATGACAGGACCAGCACGCGAAATTGGACCGGCACGAGGCAGATGCCGATCGTGTTGGGCAGCACGCCGTTCTGCCCGTTGATGGAGGTCATGCGCGATGCGAAGACGGCGCCGACCAGCAGCTTGAAGCTGCCGATGATGGATCGCTTGGCGCCCATGCACATGCCGGATACCACGCCGATGCCCGCGTCCGCCGTGCTCAGCACGCTGAGTGTGATGAGATTCTCGACTAGTCCGCAGCCATAGAGAACGTTGAACACCATGGGTATGTTCGTGATCGAAAAATCGATATTCACTTCGGGTACCGGAATGATGCCGACGATGCACACGTCCGGAAAACCGAGGCTCAGCACGCCGAGATTGATATTGGCAAACATGTATCACCCCATGCTGATGCGTTCGGCATCGACTTTTACGTCGCGGGCGGCCGTGATCAAAGCGTCGTTGCCGTGCAGACGCAACAGCTCGCGCACATCGAGCAGGTATTGACCCAGCTTGCCGATGTAGTGGCGCGCCTGTTCGACGATGCTTTCGCTGACCGTCATGAACAGGTTGCATGCGTTCAGCGATAACGTGCCGCTTGCGGCGGTGATCGTGGTATCGCGCACGCTGCTCAATTCGAGCGATTCGATGGCGACGATGCCAATGCGCGACTGGCTCAACGAGATATCGCTGACGCCAGGCACACTCAGACAGGCCCGGTTGCAATCATCGCGTTCGACGATGTGCAGCACATGACATGCGCCGTCGCTTGCAACGCTCGCCAGCACGCGATCGCCAGCCAGCGGTTCGACCAGACAACTGATCGCACGCCGCGCCCGTGCGCCGGTATCCAGCAGACAACTGCCGTCATCGAACACCATTGCGACGCGGGCATCTGCCAATGACGGCGTTGCAGCCGACGTATGCGAAACATTCAGGGTGCGCATGGCAGATCCTCCATATTCAAAGTGGGTATTTCTATTTCCAGTAATTTCTTGTCCGTCCCCTGCATGCCGCGCCGCTGCGCGCCGCGCATGGATACTTCGGCCAGGTTGGTATTATGAAAACGGCTCTTTTGCAGTTGCGCGCGCAGAAAGCTTCCGCGCGATATGCTGGCGTGATCGAATCGCGTGTCGCGCAGATCGGAATTGGCAAAAGAGATATTGCGCAAGCGGCTCTTTTCCCAACTGCTGCTGCGCAAGTTACAGGCTTCGAAAGCCGTCCCTTCAGCGGTGGCGGCGTGAAACAACGCACCTTCCAGATCGGCGTCGCGCACTGTGCAATCATCGAATCGCGCGGACAGGAACATGCCGCGCTGCGCTTTCAATCCGTCGAGTTGCGCGCCACTGAAATTCACCTGGATGCAGCCAGCTTCGGCCAAATTGGCACCACGTAGATCGGCACCGCGCAGGTCGCTGCCCTGCAACTGGCAACGCCGCAAGCTGACACCGGCCAGGGATTGCTCGCGCAGATCGTTCTTCATCAGCGCGCTGAGACCGGCCTGGAGTCCATTCAGCTTGGTCGTGCGCAGATCCGTATCGCATAGCGCGGCTTGATCGAAAACGGCTTCGCGCAAATCGGCCTTGTCCAATTTGGCCTGCCACAACACGCTGCGTTCGAGACGCAGACCTCGCATGTCGGCGCCGGAAAAATCGCAACCCGTGGCGGCGCTACGCGCGAGATACGAATCCTGAAAACATGTATTTTGCATATCGCAATTCACCAGCACGATTTGTGAAGACGATTGCGAAGGCGCACCCGCCGGATAGCGCGAGCGATTCAGGTTGCAGCGGACGAAAGTCGTATTCGCGAGCGTCGCCGCATGCAGATCGACGCCGCCCATGTCGCAGTCGACGAAAGTCGTACCGGTCAGGTCTACGACGCTGAAATCCAGGCCGGCAAAAACGGCTTTCTCGAATACACCGCCGGCCAGCGAATGACCGCGCAGCGCGATATGACGCAAATCTTCGCCGCGCACCGGACGCGACAGACGCAAACTGCGAGCGACGTCTTCCCACTGCATCATGGTAGCCTCGCCGGTTGGTTGATCTTAGCACCCGCCATGCGAACGTCATGCATAACGGCTTCGCTAATATCTGCTTGTACCAGGATGGCGTTCGACAGATCAGCGCCGGTGAAATCGGCTTTGCGGCACATCGCCTGAAAAAAACTGGCACGCGGCGCGGCGATTCCGCGCAACGCGGAACGCAAGAACAATGAGCGATAGAGCTGCGCGCCATCCATCTGGGCACCGGACAAATCGGCATCGCCGAAATCGCAGCTCGTCAGCACCGCGCCGCTCATTTGCGCACCGCTAAGCGAAGCGCCGCGCCAGCCGCATTTCACCGCGCGCATCAGCGCCAGATTGCTGCTTGCCCAGGTGGATTTGCCACCGGCATAAACAGTGTTCAGCGACGCGCCTTGCCAGGAGCTCTTTTCCAAATCGGCATCCATCAGCACACTACGCGTGAGTTGCGCGCCATCGAAGCGCGCGCCGGTAAACTTCGCGGCCGGTGCCACGCTCATGTTCCAATGCGAACCCACCCAGCGGCTGTCCGCAGCGCGCGCATCCATCATGACGGTGCGCGTAAGCTGCGTGCCGTCCAATACCGCCGCGGTCAAATCGATGCGCATCAATAGTGCTTCATCGAGGATCGCGCCGCGCAGATCGGCGCCGCTCCAAACCGCGTCGAATGCGCGAGCGCGCTTCAGGCTCGCACCGGCGAAATTCGCGGCGATGGCCGTGCTGCCGCACAGATTGGCACCATCCAAGCAGGCGCCGGAGAGGTCGGCCTGATCCAGCAACGCCGCGCTCAGCACCGCGCCGCCAAGATTGGCGCCAGCCAGACAGGCGCCGCGCAGGTTGGCGCGTTCGAGTTGCACTTCGCGCAAATCGGCGTTGCGCAGATCGGCGCCAATCAAGCATGCGCCAGCCAGATCGCGGCCCGCCAGCACTTCTCCCGATTTATGCCATTCAAGTATCTGCTTGCCCAATGCATTGGCTGCGGATTCCGGCAACGCATCGATCGCCGGCTTTGGCGCAGCGTTGCGCGCAGCGCGTTTTAAGGCCGGTATGCCTGCTATCGCTTCCTGTGCCTGAAGCTGTTGCGCGGCATCCACGCTTTGAGGAGCGGCTTGTTGGGCGCGCGCGAGCGCATCGGCCAGTTCCTGCGGCATGGCCGCTTCGTGAACGTCGGCGACGAGATCGCGAGCAGGTTCCGCCGCGCGCGTCAAAGCGGCCGCAAGCTGCGCTTCGTCGGTTTTTGCCGGCTGCACGGGGGCGACTGGAATGCTGGCTTGCGCCTGTGCCAGCTTTGCTTCGCCATCCTTGCGCGCTTGCGCGGCCAAAGCGCTGGCGCTCGCATGCAGTTCGCATAAATCGAAATCGCCTTCGGCAATGTCGTTTGCCGATAGCTCGGGCAATTGAGGTAATGGTGCCTCGGGTGGCTGAAAGTCAGAAGGTTTTGCGACGCCGCTGGTGCGCCAGAATTCCGCCATCGTTTCGTCCAGCACGGACTGGCGCTTTTGTTGCGCGAGACTCGCCTGCCGCTTGCGCGCAGCCGCGCGCGTCGCCAAGGTCTGCGGACTCCGTTCGGGTGCGAGTTGCGATTCGTTGAAAGCGTGTAGCGGAGCTGTCCGCGGATCGAGACGCAGAGCCATCACCTGGCGGTAGTGCGACGCTGCGCGCGGCGTATCCGTGGCCGATTCGTAAGCCACCATCAGCGCCCGCACATCCAGTGCGTCGCTGTCGGCGATGACTGTTTCACCGCGGAATATCATCAACCCGACCGCGACTTCGGGGAAGAACCATACCGTGTCGCACGACAGCGCCACCTCTTGCGTGGCGTCGATATCTTGGCCTTCGGCCAGCACGAAAGCGCGCGCACGCGCGGCGGGCAAGACGCCGGCCAGCACGGGTTCGGTTGGATGCATGCCTTCCAGGCGATAAGCTTCGCCGCCCGCAAAGCGTCCATCGAATTGCTGATCGAGCGGCGTGAGGTTGTACATCGAGAAATCGAAATCGCGCGGCAATCCCGGAAAATCTTCCGCCAGCCAGCGCTTGTCGTATGTGCCGCTGCTTTTGCGCTTGCGTTCGGCATGCACCAGTTGTTGCGGCGCGTAGGCGGCGCACGGCAAAGCATCGTGCCCAGGCGTCACCGGCAGGTTGTGATATTCGATGTTGGGCATCGCACCTTTTTGCGCGCGCAGCCAGGGCAGGCT
>DASUGV010000072.1:0-4083 GCA_036273835.1 Rhodocyclaceae bacterium | reverse complement strand
CCGCCAAAGGTTCATCCATTAGCAAAATACGCGGACTGCATAACAACGAGCGCGCAATGGCCACGCGTTGCCGTTCGCCGCCGGATAGTTTGGCCGGTAGCCGCTCCAGAAACTGATCGAGGCCAAGCAATTCCACCACGTGATCGAAGTGTACGCGACGCTCCTTTATGGGCAAACGCTTCCATCCATACTCCAAATTTTTCCGCACACTGAGATGCGGGAATAGATCGGCTTCCTGAAAAACATATCCGACCGGCCGCCGATGCGTTGCAATGAAAATGCCGCTGGCATCATCCTGCCAAACGTCTCCATTGACGGTAAGAAAGCCGCCCGCCGCGCGCTCCAGGCCCGCGATGGCGCGCAGACAAGTGGTTTTGCCCGAACCGGATGGACCGAATAGCGCAGACACGCCACGGCCAGGCAATGCCAGATCGACATCGAGACAGAACCCCGCATAAAGAATGCGAAACCGTGCTGCTACGCCCTCAGACATAACGCCTGCCGGGATTCCACGTGTACAAAGCAAGCAGCACGAGGAACGAAAACACCAGCATGCAACCAGCAAGCCAATGCGCTTGCGCGTACTCCAGCGCTTCGACATGGTTATAGATTTGCACCGATACCACGCGCGTCTTGTCGGGAATGTTGCCTCCGATCATCAGTACGACGCCGAATTCGCCCACCGTGTGCGCAAAGCCAAGCACGGACGCCGTGATGAAGCCGGGCCGAGCCAAGGGCACGGCAACGGAAAAGAAACGATCGAGCGGGCTTGCGCGTAATGTCGCGGCCGCTTCCAGCGGACGGGTGCCGATGGCTTCAAAGGCATTATGTAGAGGCTGCACGACGAAGGGCATCGAGTACAGCACGGAAGCGATCACCAGCCCGGCAAAACTAAAAGGCAACAGCCCAAGTCCCAGCGATTGAGTGAGCTTGCCAACAGGGCCATTCGGCCCCATCGCCACGAGCAGATAGAATCCCAGCACCGTCGGCGGCAACACCAGCGGAAGCGAGACGATGGCACCGACGACCGCTTTCAGTTTCGAGCGTGTGCGCGTCAACCACCAGGCCACAGGTGTGCCAATAAACAGCAACAAAACGGTGACCAGCGTCGCAAGCTTGAGCGTGAGCCAGATTGCGACGAGATCGGGATTGCTCATTATGCGATTGGTATATTCTGTAAGAGTGCTAGGAAAGTAAGAAGCAAGAATATTTCCGGACCATGATCCAGGTGCCATTCATCCCGGTCAAAATTTTTCGAATTCGCCTAAAAAGCGCCACTGTCCTATCGGTAGTTTTCCCAATGGAATACGTCCGATGCGCACGCGCCTGAGGCCGACGACATTCAATCCGACCATTTCGCACATGCGGCGGATCTGGCGTTTGCGGCCCTCGTGTAGAACGAAACGTAGTTGGTCCTCATTCGCCCAACTGACTTTTGCAGGTTTGAGCTTGACGCCATCCATTGTCAAACCATGCTGAAGCAAACGCATATTTTCATCCGACAGGCCACCTTCCACGCGAACCAGATATTCTTTTTCAATCGGGCTCTTTTCTCCGATCAGCGACCTGGCGACGCGTCCGTCTTGGGTCAGCACCAGCAAGCCGGTAGAGTCGATATCGAGCCGGCCGGCCGGGGCAAGACTGCGGAAATGACTTAGTTCGAGCGCTTGGCCGGTAGGATCGTATTCCCATTGATTCTCTTCCGTGACCAGCACGGACGCGGGTTTGTAACCATCTTCCGCCTGGCCGGAAACAAAGCCGATGGGCTTGTTAAGCAAGATCGTGACGCGCCTGTCTTGCGCAGTTGCGGCTTGGCGCGAGAGCTCGATGTTTTGCTCGGGCAGTACGCGACTTCCCAATTCGCTAATGACAACGCCATCCACCTTGACCCAGCCGCGTTCGATGTATTCGTCCGCTTCACGGCGAGAACATAGACCGAGTTCAGCCATGCGTTTGGACAAGCGCAACGTGCCGTCGGCGCTTGGCGTTGGTACCCGGCGCGGAGGGCGTATGAAATTGTCATTCTGTTTCGAGCGCGACGCGGATTTGTCAAAGCGCGGTTCCGGATACGAAGTCTCTTTTTTTGTCTCGCCGCGTGCGGGAGGACGCATGTTGCGGGCCGAAAGTTTTTCGCCAGAAGTTTTGGCGTTGTGCGCGGACCGCGGCGCCCGATTGCGTTCGGGTCGCGTGGCTTCAGCGGCGACCGTCGACTGCGCGGATGCCTTTGGTTTGCGCGTGCCGCCGGGTTGCGGCGGACGCACCTGCGCGCGCGTTCTTGCAATCGATGCTTTAGTGTCCAGTTGCTTCGGCAGCGACAGCGTTACTTTCTTGGGCTCTTTCTTTTCGTCGTTCATGCTTTGTACCCAAGTATTTCAAGATGCTTTGGTTTGAGATAGCACCAATCCTCCGGCTCGAGTTCCGGCAGCGATCCGTTTTCCAGCGACAGTTCGCCGAACGAAAAACGATGCAGCGCTTCCATGCGATTGCTGGCTGCTGCGATCATGCGCCGGACTTGGTGATACTTCCCTTGATCGACGGTGATTTCCAACGTGTGTTCGTCTGTTTGCTTTACCGTCAATGCGCGTAGCGGTTCCTTTTCATCGACCAGTTGTACACCCGTCAATAATTTTTCGATCAACGCATCGTCGATGTTGTGCTTGATCGTCGTACGATAAGTTTTCGTCACGTGACGTTTGCCCGACGACAATGCATGCACGAATTGCCCGTCATCGGAAAAAAGCAGTAGCCCTGTCGTATCCACATCGAGCCGGCCGAGACTCTGTACGCCGCGCACTATGAGCGGCTCAGGCAGCAGCGTGAATACGCTCGGATGGTCTTTGGGATCGTGCGAACATTCATATCCAGCGGGTTTGTTCAGCGCGATATATATCCTTTCGGCATATTCCCAATCCCACTCGCCAATCTCGAATGTAAAGCCCGCGGTGTCATATTCGGCAAATGGGTCCGTGACGACTTCACCGCCGATTTTTACTTCGCCCTCGCGAACGAGCGCGCGGCATTCCTTGCGCGAGCCAAAACCTTGGGATTGCAGAATCCTGTCTAATTGCATGTGCTGGATGTGTCCTTGTGCGCTGGGTGCTTTGATGGCGAATATCCGTAGCGTTTTAACGCGGTCTATTGACCGCGCATAAAAAGCTTGTCGAGATCGTGCATCGACAGTTGCGTCCACGTCGGCCGTCCGTGATTGCATTGATCGGCACGTTCGGTGGCTTCCATGTCGCGCAGCAGACCGTTCATTTCAGGAATCGTCAGTGGACGGTTTGCGCGCACGGCACCGTGGCACGCCATCGTCGACAGCAACGCATTGCGCCGTGCGGCGATGACTTCGCTGGCGGGATAATCGCGCAGCTCGGCCAGCAACGCGCGCACGAGTTCGCTGACTTGCGCGCGGGCGAGCAGGGCGGGCACGCTGCGCGCGGCGAGTTCCTGCGGCCCCGCAGGTGCAACATCGAAGCCCATCCGCTGCAGCAGATCTGCATGTTCTTCGGCCGTTGCCATTTCCAATTTGCTGGCATTGAACACAGCGGGTATCAGCAAACGCTGAACCCCCGGATTGCCATCGAGCACGTGTTTGAGCTGTTCGTAAAGAATGCGCTCGTGCGCCGCGTGCATATCGACCAGTACCAAGCCCGTTTCGTTTTGTGCGAGCACGAAGACGCCGTGCAATTGGGCGATGGCGTAACCGAGCGGCGCGCCCTGAGTCGTCTGCGGCAACGACGTGTGCGTCGAATTCGACGTATTGCGCACATTCAAGGCGACGAGCGATTCGATATTTGTTGGACGTATTGAATTGAATCTACTCGACGCCGATAGCGGTGAATCGGTCGAAAAATTCGGCGACGAGTAAGTGTTATACGAAGGTTCTTCGACGGTGAGGTTGACTTGCTCCGTCGGCGAAACACTTATGCTATCGGAATAATACGTTCCTGCCGATACCGGCGTAGCAATTTGTACCGGTGCAGCGAGCACGCGCGTGAGGCTATGAAATACGAACTGATGAATCGCGCGCGCTTCGCGGAAGCGCACTTCCGTTTTTGCAGGATGCACATTGACGTCGACGCC
>DASUGV010000071.1:0-5125 GCA_036273835.1 Rhodocyclaceae bacterium | reverse complement strand
CCTTGCGGCTAGAGTTTGACGGTGCGCTATATCACGTGATCTCGCGCGGGATGGGCGCGAGGATATCTACCTGTCGGACGCGGGCATGCGCCAGCTCAACGGGTTTATACGCAAGACTTCAATCGAGCGCATGGTCGCGTGGGACATGTCTTTCAAGGCCGCTTCAAAGGCATCCTAGTCGAGCGCGACACTTACCTGTTCGAACTGGCCCGCCACATCGTAATCGCGATGAACAGCCATAATCCTCCTGTCATAACGACAAAGAGTGAATCGAATTGTTCAAGAGAATAGAGTGGCCTAAGCGATATTCATCCTTTGTAACATCGTGATAGCGATTCGATCGCTTCACTCTTTTCATTTTTGCGCTGAAGTACAATGCTCAGCATGAAGAAATGTCTGGCTGGAATTTCACTACTCGTCTTCGCGTTGTCCGCGCATGCCACAACGTGGCGCGTGGATCCTCATGGTCCGCTGAAAACGATTGCCGCGGCGTCGGCCAAGGCGGTAAGCGGCGATGTGGTAGAGATTGTTGCAGGGGACTATCACGGCGACGTGACGACTTGGACGCAATCCAATCTGACTATCCGCGCCGTGGGTGGGCGAGCGCGTTTGTATGCCGATGGCCGCTCTGCGGAAGGCAAGGCGATCTGGGTCATTCGTGCGGGCAATATTACGATCGAAAACATCGAGTTTCTCGAAGCGCGCGTGCCGGACCGCAATGGCGCCGGCATTCGTCTTGAAGCGGGTAATCTGACCATACGTAATTGCCGTTTTATCGACAATGAGGATGGCATTCTCACGGCTGACAATGAGCATGTCACATTGCGGATCGAGAACAGCGAGTTTGACGGCAATGGAGATGGTTCAGGACAAACACATAATTTATACGTGGGAAAGATTGCGCGTTTGACTGTAGTGGGTAGTTATTTCCATCGTGCCAATGTTGGACATCTTCTCAAGAGCCGCGCTATTTTGAACGTCATTACCTACAACCGCTTGACGGATGAGGCGGGCGGGCGCGCCAGCTACGAACTCGAGTTTCCGAATGGCGGCATCGCGTTGGTGGTGGGCAATCTGATTGAGCAATCGAGTACGACGGATAACAGCAACATCATATCCGTCGGTGCGGAAGGCTTGAGCAATCCGAACAATGTTCTATACCTGTCCTATAACAGCATATTCGACGACCGCGTGCCGGCGGGGCGTTATGTGGATGTGCGCGGCACGGAGCAGGTGTTCGCTTATAACAATGTGCTGTCGGGTGGCGGAAGCTGGAGCCTGCCAGCAGATAGCATCGAAGGCGGCAATGTCGAGGCGAAGTGGAGCGATTTTGCGATGCCGATGCGCCAGGATTATCGCCCCGAGAAAAATGCCAAATGGTTAAACAAGGTGGTCGCGATTCCCAGCGATACCTTGGATCCGGTGTTGCGTGCAGAAGGGCTTTCACTGGTGCCGCGCGAAGAGTATGTGCATCCGATGAGTCATGTGCCGCTGAAAAAGGCACCCGCCCATCCTGGCGCTGTGCAGGATGTGATGCCGTAGTCCGGTTTCGTGATGTTTATATCGAGACCGATTCGTGATGCCGGCGATCTACATGGCATTCCAAGGTTCGCTCGCCGTTGCCGTCGTCATCCACCGTTTCCAGCCTGACGTGAAAGCCCCACAGCCGTCCGATGTGTTTGAGCATTTCGTCGGCTGAGTCGCCCAAGGGACGGCGCTTGTGTGCTTGATGGCGCAAGGTGAGTGCGCGATCGCCACGGAAGTCTACGTTCCACACTTGCACGTTGGGTTCGCGTGAACCGAGGTTGTATTGCTCGGAGAGGATTTCGCGGATGCGCCGATAGCCGTCGTCGTCATGGATGGCAGAGACTTTGAGCCGCGTTTCCTGATCATCGTCCATGATGGCGAACATGCGAAAGTCGCGCATGAGCTTGGGCGAGAGATACTGCGCGATGAAACTTTCATCTTTGAAATTGCGCATGGCGAAATCGAAGGTTTCGCGCCAGTTCGAACCGGCGATTTCCGGGAACCAGCGTTTGTCTTCATCGGTCGGCGCTTCGCAGATGCGCTTGATGTCAGTCCACATGGCGAAGCCTAACGCGTAGGGATTGACGCCGCGATACCACGGCGCATTGTAGGGCGGCTGCATGACGACGTTGGTATGCGAGTGCAGAAATTCCATCATGAAGCTGTCCGCCAATAGGCCTTCGTCATACAAGGTATTGAGCAGAGTGTAATGCCAGAAAGTTGCCCAGCCTTCGTTCATCACCTGCGTCTGGCGTTGCGGAAAGAAATACTGCGCGACCTTGCGCACGATGCGCACGACTTCGCGTTGCCAGGGTTCGAGCAGCGGTGCGTTTTTCTCGATGAAGTACAGAACGTTCTCTTCCGGTTCGAGCGGAAAGCGCTTTTCGGTTTGTGCAGTCGATTTGGCCTCTTGCAGCGGTAGCGTGCGCCACAGCATGTTGACCTGCGACTGCAAGTATTCTTCGCGATCCTTCTGGCGCAGCTTTTCTTTTTCAAGCGATAGTTTTGGCGGGCGTTTGTATCGGTCAACGCCAACATTCATTAGTGCATGGCAAGAGTCGAGCAGCAGCTCCACTTCCTCCTCGCCGTGCCGTTCCTCGCACTCAGCGAGAAAATTGCGAGCGAAGATCAGGTAGTCGACGATGGCGTCGGCATTGGTCCAACTGCGGAACAGGTAATTGCCTTTGAAGAATGAGTTGTGGCCGTAGCTTGCGTGTGCGATCACCAGCGCCTGCATGGTCATGGTGTTTTCTTCCATGAGATAGCCGATGCAGGGATTGGAATTGATGACAATCTCATATGCCAAGCCCATCTGCCCGCGCCGATAACCTTTTTCGGTCGAGATGAACTGTTTGCCGAAACTCCAGTGATGGTAGTTGACCGGCATGCCGACCGATGCGTATGCATCCATCATTTGCTCGGCGGTGATCAGTTCGATCTGGTTGGGATACGTGTCCAGACCGTAGCTCTCCGCGACACGCTGGATCTCGCGTTGATAGAGCTCGATCAGCTCGAATGTCCACTCGGACGGCGCGGGCAGCGGTTGTATTTTCTTACTGCGCTTTTTCATACGAGCGTCTTCTTGAAGAGTTCGCGGAACACGGGATAGATATCTGCATAATTCTCGATGCGTTGCATAGCGAAATTACTGTGCGCGCCAATCAGCTTTTCATATTCGCGCCAGAGGTTTTGCGGCTCGCCTGGCGTAATCTCGATGTAAGCGAAGTACTGCATGTAGGGCAGGATGGATTCGGACAATAGTTCGCGGCAGTGAGGCGAGTCGTTCTCCCAATTGTCGCCATCCGATGCTTGCGCGCCGTAGATGTTCCACGAGCCGTTGGCATAACGCTCCTTGACGATGTCGCGCATCAAGTCCAGCGCGCTGGATACGACTGTGCCGCCGGATTCGCGTGAATGAAAGAAATCCTCTTCGTCGACTTCTTTAGCGACAGTGTGATGGCGAATGAAGACCACTTCGATATGTTCGTAAGTGCGCGTGAGAAACAAGTAAAGGAGCATGAAGAAACGTTTGGCAGTCGCCTTTTTTTCTTCATCCATCGAGCCTGAAACATCCATCAGGCAGAACATCACGGCCTGTGTGGACGGCTGAGGTAAGCGCACACGATTGTTGTAGCGCAAGTCGAAGGTGTCTATGAACGGAATCGCTTGCAGCTTGGCGCGCAATACGTTGATTTCGTGGCGCAGCGCTTCGATGCGTTCCTGATCGGCATCGGGTTGGGTCAATAGCTCTTCGAGCTCTTTATGCAATTCGCGTAACTTGGCGGAGTGAGGACCACCAAGCGCCAGACGCCGTCCCAAGGCTCCGCGCATCGAACGGACGAGATTCAGATTGGTCGGCACACCCGTGCCCGTGAAACCCGCACGTTGAGTCTTGTAGTCGGAAATGCGAGCGAGTTGAGTTTTGACAAGATTTGGCAGCGCCAAATCTTCAAAGAAAATATCGAGGAATTCTTCGCGCGAAAGCTGGAAGACGAAGTCATCTTCGCCTTCTCCTTCATTGCTTGCGCCTTTACCGCCGCTACCGGCGCCGCCGCCGAGCGGGCGGCTTATCTCGTCGCCTGCGGCGAACTGATCGTTGCCGCTATAGACTTGCTCCCAGACGCCACCGTCGCCATGCTGGAAATGCGGTTCGGACAAATCGCGCGTCGGAATCGATACGCTTTCGCCGTTGTCCATATCTTTGATCGAGCGCCCATCGATCGCGTCGGCGACTGCGCGCCGGATCTGACTTTTGAAGCGGCGCATGAATCGCTGACGATTGACCGCGCTCTTGTTCTTGCTGTCGAACCGCCGATCAATGATGCGAACCATATGTTTGATGCCTTTGAGTATGAGCGAGAGAGTGACGGGCCTGTGTCTGTTGCTTGCGCCATCGCACCTCCATCCCTAGCCCTTCCCCCTTTCTAGGGGAAGGGGAACGTCGAGCGGCTGCGCCGATATCACTAACTAGATTTCCTCACACGTAAATACCAGTCGCATAACAAGCGTACCTGATTCTCGGTGTAGCCTTTGGTGATCATACGGTTGACGAAGTCTTGGTGCTTGCGCTGTTCGTCCGCGCTCCCTTTCGGCGAGAAGGAAATGACGGGCAGCAGATCCTCGGTGTTGGAGAACATTTTCTTTTCGATCACTGCACGCAGCTTTTCATACGACGTCCAGCTCGGATTCTTGCCGGTGTGCTGAGCGCGTGCGCGCAGCACGAAGTTCACCACTTCGTTGCGGAAATCTTTCGGGTTGCTGATGCCAGCAGGTTTCTCGATCTTTTCCAGTTCGTCGTTGAGCGCGCTGCGGTCGAAGATTTCGCCGGTGTTCGGATCGCGATACTCCTGATCCTGAATCCAGAAATCTGCGTAAGTCACGTAGCGATCAAAGATGTTCTGTCCGTATTCGGAGTAGGACTCCAGATAAGCTGTCTGAATCTCCTTGCCTATGAATTCGGCATAACGCGGAGCAAGATATTCCTTGATGAATGCGGTGTATTTTTGATCGAGTTCAGGCGGGTATTGTTCCTGCTCGATCTGTTGCTCCAGCACGTACATCAGGTGCACCGGATTGGCTGCCACTTCGCGATGATCGA
>DASUGV010000070.1:0-3983 GCA_036273835.1 Rhodocyclaceae bacterium | reverse complement strand
GACGTGATCGGGTTCCTGATTGAAGCGTTCGGAGAAAATGTAATTCAACACGGCGGGCGGCATGGCGCCAAACAGAAACAGCAATGCATAGTCCTGACCGGTGATGCCCAACAGCTTGGCGGTCATCCATGACAAAAGCATACCAACGACCGGTCGTGCCACACCGCCAAAAACGCCGAGCCGCCATGCGGCGATGTTGACTTCCGTCAGGCGCGCGCCCAGCGCAAAGAGCATGAGCGGAATTGCGATGTCGCCCAGCATCTTGATCGACAGCATGAGCGGCGCCCATACGGTTACGCTTGCGAGCGAAACGGCGATACCGGCGATGGCCGCCAGTATCAGCGGTATGCGCCAGATCGTCGTGAGCCTTGTGTTGTGGTCGAGCAACCATGCGCCGTAGGAAAAATGCACTAGCGTCGATGTGACAAACAGAACGACGGCTGCAGGAAGCGCGCCATCGCCGAATGCCAGAATGGCGAGCGGAATGCCGAGATTGCCCGAATTTCCGTACATCATCGGCGGCACGAAAGTTTTTACCTTGACGTGCGCCATGCGTGCCAACAATGCACCGACAACACCGCTGCCGATAACCACTAGCAACATCGCTACGGCCAGTTTGCGATGCGCACTGAAATCGAAGCTCCTGTTTGCCAGGGCCACAAATACCAATGCGGGCGCAAACACATCCATCGTCAACCGGTTGGCATGCGAGAGATCTGGTTTGTGGCGGCGCGCGACGAAATAGCCTGCGGCGGCAATGGCGAAGACGGGGAAAAGAATGGCGACGATGCGTGCGAGCATGGCGATCTCGATGCGATGAGACCGTCATTGTAAACGCGTCGCGGCGTTACTTGCGCTTGAGTTCGATTTGCGCGACTTGGTCGATGCCCATGACGCGCAGCAGCGCCATGACCATGGCATTCGGATTGCGGATCACGGCCAGTTTGCCCTGCGTCTGGAACTGTGCAAATTGATTGAACAATGCGCCTGCGCTGACGAATTCGAGGCGCTTGAGGCCACTGGCGTCGATCTCGACCGAAGTGCGCTGCGAGGCATAGACGGCGAGTTCGCGGACAACATCCGGCTGGTTGCCGGTGATCGTGCCTTCCATGACGAAGTCATTGCGCACGGGTTCCTCGATCTTGAGTTCGAGGCTGCCGACGTCGGCCACGCCGACGACTTCGGGCGGTTCCCACGAAGGGGGCGACTCTTCGAAAGTAATCGCATAGTCCAGCGCAACCTGTTCGAAATGTTCTTGCTCGCCCGACTGCTGAATCAGCGCCAAGGCCAAGTGCCAATAGTGAGCGCCTTCTTTCTCGCCAACCTTGAGCTTCGGTTCGACGAAGCTCAGCGCATGCTTGGCGCCGAGCAGGGCAACTTTGACCTTGGCGCGTTTGAGTGCGGCCAGAGTATCCACCATCAGAATGCCACCTGCATCGTCAACGCCCTTCAGGCGCGATAGCTCGATGCGCAGTTTGCCGGTCTTCGCGCCGATTCGCACGAGTTGATCGAATTGAGTTTTGGCGTTACCGGACAAAGTGCCAGACAAGTTAACCGCAGGAGACGCATCGCGCGGCGCAGTGGCGGCGGGCGTGGCTTGATCCCACACGGGGGGCGACATCTCGAATTGTTGGGCGAAGGTCATGCCACGTGCATCGAAGGCCTGTCTCTCGCCAGTTAATCGATACAAATCGAATAGCATATTCCAAAGCGTTTCGGATGCCTTGCCACCGGCCTCGTCGATGGCTGCTTCCAATACGGCACGTGCGCCGCCGTTGTTTGCATTGGCATAGAGAATGGCAGCCTCTTCCACCGCTGCGGCATTGTCCTCGTGGGTTGCCTCGGTAACCTGGATTTTGCCGGCAGCCGCCGACAGTGCGCGACCCATGTCACCCACTTGGGTGAAATCCATGGTCGTCGTCGTGAGATCGGATTTATCTTTGGCGCCGCCATCGGCACGTGTGCCGGCGTTGGCTTTGTCGTCAGGAGGTTTTTTGCCGAAAAATGGGATGACCATAAAAGCCGAGATATCCGGGTTCAGCCAATTATTAAGAACGGTGAAGTGCGATCATACGAAGCAACACACCACGCCGTCTAGCACAAGACATGCCTATGACTGGCATGAGGCGGGCAGATTCGATATGGCGGCAGCACTTCATAGACATCAACGTAGGTGTTGATTGTGCACCGCAAAACATCAGCCGCCAAGGCCGCGCAGGCCAGATAACGAAAGTTTTCGTGAATTAATCCGCGTAGAGCTTTTGCATACGCTCGCGTCGCGTTTGCGCTTCGACCGACAGCGTAGCGGTCGGGCGCGCCAGTAAACGCGCCAGGCCAATCGGCTCGCCCGTCTCTTCGCAATAACCGTAAGAGTCGTCGTTGATGCGAGCCAGCGCCTGATCGATTTTCTTCAGCAGCTTGCGTTCACGGTCGCGAGTACGTAGTTCGAGCGCATGCTCTTCTTCAACCGTCGCGCGATCGGCTGGATCGGCAACAGACTCTTGTTCCCGCATATGCTCTACGGTTTCATCAACCTTGCGCTGCAACTCATCACGCATGGCGAGTAAGCGCTCGCGGAAAAAAGCGAGCTGCTTCTCGTTCATATAATCCGATTCGCGCATTGCCAGCAGCTTGGCTTCGGTCAGCGACATGGACACTCTCCCACCAGTTTGTTCAATTGCAAGACCCGGCATTCTGCCGCAGTCTCGCCCGCTTTTACAGTGCTAAGTAATAACGACCGGCACGCATCGGAGTTAATAGGCTGGCAAAGGTACAATAAAAGAATGACTTCAATCGACCAAAGCCCGCCTGGACATCGTTGGCCGGTGCGTGTTTATTATGAAGACACCGACGCCGCAGGGGTTGTCTATTATGCCAATTACCTTCGCTTTTGCGAGCGGGCGCGTACCGAATGGTTGCGTTCTGTCGGTTTTCAGCAAAAAAATATGCTGGCGGGACAAGGCTTGGCCTTCGTGGTGAGCCGTGTGGAGGCCGATTACCTTAAGAGCGCGGAACTCGACGATGCCATCGAGGTCTGCTCCACTATCGATAATTTGGGCCGGGCCAGCGTGATCTTCAGACAGACCGTCGTGCGTGGCACCGAAACCCTGTTTGTGGCGCGCGTCACCGTCGCTTGTGTGGATTGGGCCAAGCGCCGCCCCGTACCTCTCCCCGATACGCTTCGTTCTCTCTTGGAAATCCCTGCATGAACTTTACCGAAGATTTGTCGATCCTCAGCATGATCGCTAGCGCTAGCCTGGTGGTCAAGATTGTGATGTTGATTCTGCTGATTGTTTCGTTCATGTCCTGGTATTGGATTTTTCGCAAAGGCTTCACCATCCGTTCGGTCCGTGGATTGACCACCCAGTTTGAGCAGCGATTCTGGAGCGGAGGCGATTTGTCTCAGTTCTACCGCGACGTCAGTCAGGACAGAGAGGCTGCCGGCCCGCTGGGGCGAATCTTTGAAGCGGGCTATCGGGAATTTTCCAAATTGCGCGGCCAGCCCAAGTTGGATGCTTCAGACATGATCGACGGTGCGCGCCGCGCCATGCGCGCAACTTATCAGCGCGAAGTCGACGATCTGGATGCGCACTTGGCATTTCTTGCCTCCGTCGGTTCTGTCAGTCCTTACGTGGGTCTATTCGGCACCGTGTGGGGAATCATGAATGCTTTTCGCGGTCTAGGTAATGTCGCTGTTGCGACCTTGGCGCATGTTGCTCCCGGCATTGCCGAAGCGCTGGTTGCCACGGCCATCGGCCTGTTTGCCGCCATCCCGGCGGTCGTGGCTTACAACCGTTATGCTCATGACATTGACCGGCTGGGGATTCGCTTCGAGAGCTTCATGGAAGAATTTTCGAACATCCTGCAGCGGCAGCTGAGATAACGCGGAGACGGATCATGCGCCAGCGCCGCTTGATGAACCAGATCAACGTTGTTCCATACATCGATGTCATGCTGGTGTTGCTGGTCATTTTCATGGTGAC
>DASUGV010000069.1:0-2971 GCA_036273835.1 Rhodocyclaceae bacterium | reverse complement strand
CTTCGGAAGCAAACCGTTCGATGGGCAAGTCCGTCGGCGTGGATGCATACGTTGGAAAATTCGACGCAGAGGTACTTGCCGATACCCTGCGTTCCTATCTTGGCAAAGTCAACAGGGACTAATCCGGAGATCATTATGTCGGATCCGAAAATGAAATTCCTCGTGGTTGATGACTTCTCGACAATGCGTCGTATCGTCCGCAATCTCCTCAAAGAACTCGGGTACACGAATGTGGACGAAGCGGAAGACGGTATCGTGGCGATGCAGAAGCTATCCGCCGGCGGTTTCGACTTTGTGGTGAGCGACTGGAACATGCCCAACATGACAGGCATCGAGTTGCTGAAAGCGATGCGAGCCAATCCGCAACTGGCACATCTGCCTTTGTTGATGATTACCGCCGAAGCCAAGAAGGAAAATATTATCGAAGCCGCTCAGGCCGGCGCGAACGGCTACATCGTCAAGCCTTTCACTGCCGCGACGATGGCGGAAAAGCTCAACAAGATTTTCGAAAAACTGGATAAGAAGGCGGCCGCCTAGACAGATTTGGGCGCTGAAAGCAATAAATCTCAAGACTAGGAGTTCATGATGGCCAAACGCCAAAGCCTGGAAGAGGCCGGGGATTCAGCTGAACTGCAAGCGCTGTTTGATTCTCTCGCCGAGCAGGCGGTTAAGCCAAAGCTTGAAGTCGTTGCAAGTAACGCGGGTACCGAGCAGGCGGGTGATTCGGCGGAGCTGCAGGACTTGTTCGACAGCGTTGCTTCCACCGTGGCGGCCAAGGTAAATGTGGCGCCTACGGCCGCACCGGCCGCAGGCGAATCTACGGAGTCGACAGACGCGCAAACGCCCGAAGAAAGACAAGAGAACGTCTTCAAGAAGATCGGCAACATGACGCGGATGTTGCACGATACCTTGCACCATTTGGGTTATGACAAAGTGTTAGAGGAAACCGCGCAGAAATTACCCGATGCCCGTGAACGTCTTTCCTACATTTCGCGCATGACCGAACAGGCCGCGAGTCGCGTGCTCAATGCCGCTGACATAGCCAAGCCAATTCAAGATCGCGTGGAGTCGCATGCCAAATCGTTGAGCACGCAATGGGAGAAGCTCTATGCAAAGCAACTTTCCATTGATGAGTTCAAGCAATTGGCCGGCGATACGCGAATCTTTATCGGGCAAGTTGCAACAGACAGCAAGGTAGTGAATGAACAGTTACTCGAAATCATGATGGCGCAGGATTTTCAGGATTTGACTGGGCAAGTCATCATGAAAGTGGTCGATATGGCTCAGAAGCTGGAATCGGAGCTGCTGAAAGTGTTGATAGAAGTCATTCCTGATAGCAAGCGTGGCGCGGAAAGCGCCAGCCTTCTCAATGGTCCGGTCATCAACGCTACGGGTCGCGATGACATCGTGACCAATCAGGAACAGGTCGACGATTTGCTGGAAACCCTGGGGTTCTGATTCGGGTTCTACTGGAGCGACACATGAGCGATTTTGGCGGGATGGATGATTTGCTACAGGATTTCCTGATCGAGGCTGGCGATCTGTTGTCGGATGTCGACAACAAGTTGGTCGAGCTCGAACGCGCGCCCGATGATCGCAAACTGCTGAACGATATCTTTCGCGGCTTTCATACCATCAAAGGTGGCGCGGGTTTTCTCAATGCCACGGAACTGGTGACCTTGTGCCATCTGACCGAGAATCTGTTCGACAAATTGCGCACAGGTGAACTCTTGGTGACACCCGAATGCCTGGACGCGATTTTGTCCGCTACCGCTTCGGTCCGCGATATGTTTGGCGCGATGGAGCGCGGTATGCAACCCACAGCAGCCGATCCTAATCTGATCGCGCAATTGTCGTTGGCGATCGAAGGAAAGTTGGAGGCTGGCTCTGGTGGCGTCAGCGACATGGCAAGTCTTCCCGCTGAAAAGCCGACGGCGCCGTCATTGATGGTCGTGCCTGCAACAGCGAACACTTCCGGCGACGATCTGGATTGGGCTTCGCTCTACGGCGCCATCACCGGCATTATGCCAATTGAATTACATGCGGACGGCGCGCGAAATGAACCGGATCATGGCGTGACCTTGGCCGACGTGCCGTCCGAACAGATCATTCAAGCGGCGATCGGACGCCGCACCGCCGATAAGCCGGGTTATCAGGGCAATGGCGGAGGGCGTCGCGCGGAAGAGCGCACACGCGACAATTCGATTCGCGTAGACACCGCGCGTTTGGATCAGGTGCTGAATCTGTCCGGCGAAATCGGTTTGACCAAGAACCGGCTCAATGCGCTGCGCGCGGATATTCTTGGCGGCAAGAATGATCCGGATACGCTGCATGCAATCGATTTGGCGGTTAGCCAACTCGACTTGCTGGTTTCGGATTTGCAGAACGCTGTCATGAAGACCCGCATGCAGCCAATTGGCAGACTATTCCAGAAGTACCCGCGTATCGCTCGCGATCTTGCTCGCTCGCTAGGCAAAGATGTTGAATTGATGCTGGAAGGTGAGGACACTGAAATCGATAAGACGATGATCGAGGATCTTGCCGATCCGATCATTCACCTCATCCGCAATGCGGTGGATCACGGTGTCGAATCGATGGACGAAAGACTGTCCGCAGGCAAGCCAGAAAAATCCATCGTGAAATTGATCGCGCGCCAAGAAGGTGATCATATTCTCCTCATCGTCTCGGACGACGGCCGTGGCATGAACGCGGAGAAATTGCGTAGCAAAGCCCTCGAGAAAGGCCTCATCTCCGACGAAGAGGCTAATACGATGGACGAACGCCAGAGTTTCAATCTGATCTTCCTGCCCGGTTTTTCCACGGTCAATCAGATATCGGACATATCTGGTCGTGGCGTTGGCATGGACGTGGTACGTACCAACATCCAGAAACTCAACGGTACCATCGACATCAAGTCCGTATTGGGAAGCGGCACGACTTTTATCATATCGTTGCCACTGACTTTAGCTAT
>DASUGV010000068.1:0-6130 GCA_036273835.1 Rhodocyclaceae bacterium | reverse complement strand
CCAGGTTTGCCAGCCACCAAAAATCAGTGCGCACAAAACGAGAATTTTGAATTTCGACATGGCGTGGGCGCATTCGAGAGGTCGCTTGGATTGTCAGCGATATCCCTTGAAACCTTCAAGCAAGACGACGTCGGCTTCGCGGCGCAGACCGGGTTCGACATCGACGCTGATATGACCCAGCAACTGCGCATGGTTGAAGCGGGACGCGATGGGGCTGTAGTCCGTCTGCGTCACCAGCAGTGCCGTGCGGCCGAGATGCTCGTTATTCAGCGGCGCGACGAGTTGATAGTGGTCATGCGGACTGGCATAGGGTGCCCACGCGGCATAGGCGCCCGGCGAGGCTGCGGCTGTATCGCGCAATTCATATAGCATATGCGCGAGCAAGGTGCGATTCTCCGCCAGCAGCAGCGCTTGCGGTTGCGCGTCGAGATAAGGTTTGAGTTGCTGTGCAAAGGCGCTCCAGCCGCGAGCCCGCTTGAGCGGATCGGCGTGAGCACTCGGCGTGCGGCCGGTCAGACGATAGAAATCGTTCAGATGATATACCGCCAGCATTAATGCGATGTTGATGCCCAATGCCGCGAACAGCCACCAGCGCAACCGCTTGCGCGTCAGCCAGACGATTGCGAGCATGTTGGCGGCGATCATCGAGGGTGCCGCCCAGTTGCCGTTGGCCTCGGATCGCAATGCTTGCAGCATAACGATGCCGAATAGCGGCAAGCTGAACGAAATGAGCAATTGCATGCGCGGTTCGCGCCACTGACGAATCGCCATGGCCAGCCCGGCAAGAAAGGCCAGCGCGATGGCTGGACCTAACGCAGCGACTTGCGCGAGCAGAAATTCGCCGAGGTTGCCGGTCTTCGTGTTCACGCCTTCGACGTGCGTAATGTCCGCAGTGTGGTGCAGTGTCGGGAAATCATAAGACCAGTTCCAGAAAATGTTCGGCAGCACGATCAGCAGCGCCAGCGCGGCGGCGATCCACAATTTGTGATTGAGGAGCGCGCCGCGGCGCGAGCGGTCGACGAGCAGATAGAGTAGGGCGGATACACCGAATACCGCCATCGTGTATTTCGACATCATGCCTAGGCCGACGGATATACCGAGTAACAGCCAATCGCTCCAACGATCGTGATCGAGCGCTCGTAGCAGACTCAGCATGGCTGCCGCCCAGAAAAAAAGCAGCGGTGCATCCGTCGACACGAACAGACCCAGTGCCGCGACGATAGGCATCAACGAAAACGCCAGCCCCGTACGAAAGCCGATGCGCGCATCGAACAGGCGCACGCCCAGGCGAAAACTCAACCACGCGGTGGCCGGATAGAGAATCAACGAGGGCAGCTTGACCGCGATCAAACCATCGCCGAACAATGCGGTGCTGAATGCGATTAGCCAGGCGATGACGGGTGGCTTGGAAAAATAGCCCCAGTCGGGTTGCTGCGCCCATGTCCAGTATTGCGCTTCATCGACGTACAGCGTGATGCCCAGACGTGGAATGATCCAGATGCGATAGAGCGTGATTGCCGCCAGCCAAACCAGCAGCAGCGTGGCTTGCGGAACGCCGCGCGGTGCTTCGGCGGAATTGCCGACGGATCGCTGGAATCGGCTGAATGCCAGCGGCATTATTTTGCCCGCACCAGCATGATAGCGCCTTCTTTGCTCAATACATCGACTGTGGCATTGGGTGGCAGGCGATCGGCACGTGTCAGCGCAATTTCGCCGGGCACCGGGTCGCGTGACGGCGTGACGCGTTGACGATACACACTGAAGCTTGGCGCATTAATGTTCCACTGCACGGCATCGGGATAGCGGCGTGCGGCAACTCCTGCGCGTTCGATAGGCCCTTGCAGCAGTTCGCCGAGCAACGGCGCGACGGCGAGCGTCAGTACGAAAATCTGAAGTAGTGCGATGGCGGTCATCTTGCGCCAGGTGTCGATGCGCGGCGCGAAACACATCAGCACGCTGAGGACGATTACGCTTCCTATGACGAAGGTATATTTCCAATCTACTATCTGATCGATGCGGCTGAACTGCATCGCATAGTAGGCATCCTTGATCCATCCGGCTGTCAGCGAGTGCCGAATCACCAGTGGCAGCGCGGCGAACAACGCGAGCATCGCAAATGCCGGCAACACCCCCAGCCACACGCGTTGCACGGCGTCACGATTCAGGGCGATCAA
Source organism: Rhodocyclaceae bacterium (assembly GCA_036273835.1). Taxonomy (GTDB): domain Bacteria; phylum Pseudomonadota; class Gammaproteobacteria; order Burkholderiales; family Rhodocyclaceae; genus DASUGV01. Next base: position 3,956 of record DASUGV010000068.1, on the reverse strand, counting down.
TATGAATAGCGGGGTGCAGCCATAGAGCGCGTAATGCGGTAGCTTGGTGCCGGAGAAGGAAAAGAATGCGATGACGAACAAGCATCCGATCCACAAAAAACGCCGCAGCGGATCGCGTAAATCTTTCGGCAAATTTTTTACTGTCGCGATCAGCCAGCTCAACCAAGGCAGCAACAGAACCGGTACGAGTATCAGATAGTAAAAGTGACTACCGGAATGTCCTTCGAGCGAACCGGAAAAACGCGCCACGTTATGCTTTAGAAGAAAGCCGTCGATAAAAGCCTGGCCGTGGATGGCCAGCGCGGCGGCGTACCACGGTGCGGCAACGGCAAGCAGAATTAGCCAGCCCCATGGATCGAAAACGCTTTTTACCCAATCGCGCAAGCGTCCGGCGGTGAGACAGTAAATCAGTGTCGTAGCACCGGGTATCAGCAGAGCGATGGGTCCCTTGGTCAGTGTGCCGAGGGCTATCCACAGAAAGCTACGCAGCAGCGGCGCGCGTTTGCCCGATTCGAGATGACGCCAGCCGTCCAGCAGCGATAATGCGATCAGCATGTTGAGCAACGCATCCGCGGTGGCGGCGCGGCCGATGATATGCACGCCCAGGCTCGTCGCCGCAACGATGCATGCGAACCATCCTGCGTCGCGGCCCGCGCGCTGCGCGGTAAAAATACCGATGGCATAACACCAGCCGGCGCCTGCCAATGCGGAAGGCAGCCGGAACGACCATTCGCTGGGGCCGAGCAGCCACGTAAAAATAGCTTGGCACCAATAAATCAGAATGGGCTTGTCGAAGCGCGGCATGCCGTTCAGCCAGGTCGACAAGAAGTCGACACGCGTCAGCATCTCGCGTGTCGCTTCCGAGAACGCGCCCTCATCCACGTCGAACAAGGGTGCGCCACCCAGGTTGAGCAGAAAGGCTGTCAGCGGTAATAGAAACAGCAGCACGCGCGTGCGGCTACTCAGCGCGTCGTGCTCGAAGTTGCTCATCGCGAGCGATGCCATGCCTCGTTGACGCCCGGATCGTCCGGATTGCGCACTTGATACTGCTTGGCCGCACCGGATTCGAAATAAATGCGCGCGAGCGTTTCCGCCAATACACCGGTGAGGATGAATTGAACGCCCATGATGACCGCGAAAAATCCGACCATCAGCAATGGACGCGTGCCGATGTCCTCGCCGAGTACGAATTTGATGAAGGCCATGTAGAGAAGAATCAGCGAGCCGATCGCCCCGACACCCAATCCTAGCCCACCGAAGAAGTGACCTGGCCGCGCGCGGTAGCGCATGAAATAGAACACCGACACGAGGTCGAGAATCACGCGGAACGTGCGCGAAATGCCGTACTTCGATTGGCCGTGAATGCGCGCGTGATGCGTCACCACTTCTTCCGAGATGCGGCGCGGCGTTGTGACCGTCGCCAGCCAGGCCGGGATGAAGCGATGCATTTCGCCGTACAGGCGCACACTTTTTATGACGCTGGCACGAAAGGCCTTGAGGCTGCAACCGTAGTCGTTGAGCTTGACGCCGGTGATGCGCGCGATCAGCCGGTTGGCGATGCGCGACGGAATCTTGCGCAGGAATAATCCGTCCTGCCGGTTCTTGCGCCAGCCCGATACCAGGTCGAGATCTTCGCGCAGCAGGCGCGACACCATGCGCGGAATGTCGGCTGGATCGTTTTGCAGATCGCCGTCCAGCGTGACGATGACATCGCCGCGCGCGGCATCCAGCCCCGCTTGCATGGCAGCCGTCTGCTTGAAGTTGCGCATTAGTTCGACCGCGCGCACATGAGCGCCGTATTGTTGCGTTGCGCGTTTGATTTCTAGTGGCGTGTCGTCCGAGCTACCGTCGTCGACCAGGATCAGCTCCCACGGCCAAGGATAATTTGTGAGCCCTTCATGCACGCGCGTCACCATTGGCGCAACGTTTTCCACTTCGTTGTACATCGGCACCACGACCGATAGGCGATGTTCGGGCAGGGTGTCGTATGCCATTGGAATGGGTGATGCTTTGTCGTCCGCTGCGGAATTGGATGTAGATACCATTGTCATGATCGATGTTCGGCTGCGTTTATCGGCTACGGATTTTTAGAGAGTTTGTTGAGCCTGTTTGGCGATGCGTGCCGGCAGGAGCGCACTTGCCAGGCCGCCCGCCAAGAGCGCACAAGCTATCACGAATAGATGCAGTGCCAGCGCCGCTTGCAGGCCGTCAGCCAGCATTATGCCGTGCGGACGCAATAAGGCGGCGCCTCCTGCTTCATAAGTACCGAATCCGGCGACGCCTTGTATGGGCAGGATGGAAGCCAACTCCACACCCATCGCGCCGGACATGCCGGTGGCAAGCGGCGCGCCGAGAAGCGCCGCCAGCAGCCATGCTTCCGCAGCGAGCTTGAGGGACCAATTGGCCAGCGTCCACAACCAGCTACGCTTGCTGCCGCGCGTGGATTCGGCCAGCGCCGCGCGCAACTTGATCGTCAATTTCTGCAGACGGCCGTGGCTGTCCAATATTTCCGGATGGCGCCGCGCCCAAGCCGGTATCGCCCATGCGGCGGCGAAGACGCAAGCCATCCAGGCCAGCCGCCAGGCAGCATGCAGATCGGGCCAGACGAACGCGGCGAGCGCCAGCACTACGAACGCATCCTGAATGCGCAGCCACAACAAAGCTGCGACCGCGCGCTCGGCCGGCACGCCGAACCAGCGCGATAACAGCAGCGGGAAAGCGGCTTCGCCACTGCGAAAAGGCAACACGTTCACCATCGCGTTGTGGACCAGCGTGATGCGCAGTATGCCCGCGTAATGGACATCGGTCGAACGGCGAAACTCATCGAACACGCGCGCCCCGCGCAGCGCATAGCTCAACGCGAAGGCGCCGACTGCGATAACGAGTTGCCAGACGTGCAACGACGTCAGCCGCGTGCCGATGCCTTGCCAATGCGCACCCTGCACGAACCAGGCGAGCAGTGCCGCCGTGAACGCCAATGCGGCGATGCGCTTGAGCCATGTGCGGGTCTTGCTGCCGGATGCGGTAGTGAGAGGCGTCAAAAGGGTCAAGTTCGGAGATGCGTCAAATATAAAAGCAAGGCGCGATCATGAAAGACTGCAAGTCGCGCAGTTTAACGTATGTCGGCGCCTGCAAGTGCGGCGACGCTGTCACAATAGAGCCCGCAGAACTCATAGAGCCCGATCCGAAATTCGACGAACCGTTTCATGACGAATCCAATGTCTTTGGCCGTGCAACACGCAGATTCCGCAGATCCCCTTTCCGCCTCCACGCATACCCTGCGTCACGTATTCGGTTTTGATGCCTTCCGTGGCCAACAGGCGGAAATCGTCGATCATATCTGCACCGGTGGCGATGCGCTCGTGCTGATGCCTACCGGCGGCGGCAAGTCGTTGTGCTTCCAGATTCCCGCCATGCTGCGCGACGGCTGCGGCATCGTGGTGTCGCCGCTCATCGCGCTCATGCAGGATCAGGTGCAGGCATTGCGCCAGCTCGGCGTGCGCGCCGCTTATTTGAATTCCACACTCGAACAGGAAGAAGCCAGTAACGTCGAACGACAATTCAGCGACGGCGAACTCGATCTGCTTTACGTTGCGCCGGAGCGCCTGCTCACGCCACGTTTCCAGAGCCTCATGACGCGCGCGCGGCTCGCGTTGTTCGCCATCGATGAAGCGCACTGCGTGTCGCAATGGGGACACGATTTCCGGCCGGAGTACATCCAGTTATCCATTTTGCATGAACGCTTTCCCGATGTGCCGCGCATCGCGCTCACTGCGACGGCGGACGCGGCGACGCGGCAGGAAATTGTCGAGCGCCTGGCTCTGCATGACGCGCGAATATTCCTCGCCAGCTTCGACCGGCCCAACATCCGCTATACCGTCGTCGAGAAAGACAATCCGCGCAAGCAATTGCTGCGCTTCATCAAGAATAATCACGATGGCGAGTCCGGCATCGTC
>DASUGV010000067.1:0-12728 GCA_036273835.1 Rhodocyclaceae bacterium | reverse complement strand
GATCAATACGTCGTCGATGCGCAAAGGCTGACTGAAAGCCAGTTGCAGACCGGAAATGAAATTGCCCAACACCGGCCGCGCGGCGACGCCCGCCACGACGCCCGCGATGCCTGCCGACGCGAGCAGACTCGTGCCGACCTGTCGCACGTCGGGTATGGTCATCAATGCAAAAGACAATCCCAGCAGCACAACCAGGAAAATGACGCTGCGAGTCAGCACGCGCGTTTGCGTGACGACGCGGCGCGCCTGCACGCTGTCGAGCGTCGGGTGCAATTTGATGACGGTTCGTCCGATCGCATTGACCCAGGCTACGGCAAGCCATGTGAGCGAGCCGATCAGCGCGATGGTGTTGATGCGGCGGACGGTTTCTATGGCGTGCAAATCGTCCGGTGCCAACCGCCACGCGAATTCGAACGCAAACAGCACGAGGGCCAGACGCGCGGGTTGGTGAATGGTGACGATCAGCTCGGAGACGAAAGCGCGCTTTGCCGCCAAGCGCCGTACGACGATGGCGCCGAGAAAGTGTGCGAGCAGCGCAAGACTGCCGACGATGACCGCGACGATCAAGGTGCCTGGCCAGCCATGCAAATCGGATAAAGCATTGAGATGGTGATAAAAGGTATCCATGCCGAATCCCGATCAGTATGGCGAATCCATATCGACGACAAGCAGCGCGACGGGCAATGTGGTCAATGCATCGCTCAGCCTGAGCTTGCCGTTCGTGACCGGAACGCCGCGATGTACGAGCGTGTCGGTCAACGTGAGCGCACGTATCGCTGAGGGCAACTTCACCATCGTGTCGGTCCATACGTGCGGCGGCACTTTCGGAAGCGCGTTATCGTCGCCGAGCAGCGCGGCGGGCAGTCGCGTTACACATACGATCGCCCAGTGCGCGCCATCATGGCGCGCAAAGGCAATGACATGTTGCGCATGCGCGCCTTCGACTTCCAATGGTTGATAGTGACCGTGCGAGAATACTCTCGGAAGCTTCTTGCGCAGTCCCAACGCACCCGCGATGATCTGCTGCTTGATGCGCCCATCTCGCCATTGTTCCAACAGCCTATCTGCCATCGAGCAGGTCATTCCGGCGCCTTCGAATCCAATTCTTTTGTCATAATCGACAGGCGTTCTGTTGTCGGGATCGACCAAGCTGTAATCCCAGAGATCGGTACCTTGATACATATCCGGAATGCCCGGACAGGTCAGACGCAGCAATGTTTGAGTCAAGCTGTTGATGATGCCTGCGCATTCGATGCGCGATACGAATGTAGCGACTTCGGCGACGAACTCCGCCGCGGAAGGATCGTCGGGAAATGCGCCATTCAAGCCCAGTATCTGCCACAGAAAATGCTGGCAACGTTCTTCGTAAGCGGTATTGGGTAGCGCCCAGTCGGTTTGACGCTTGGCTTCGCGTAACGCTTTTTGCTGCCAGTTGGCAAGACGTTCGGCCAGCGTTTTCAAACCATCCGCGTCATGTGGATTGAGCGTGGCCGGCCAAGCGCCGACCAGCATTTGATAGAGCATGTATTCGTCGCCGGGTTCTGGCGCCATGCTGCCATCTTCGGCACGGCTCAATTGAGCGTGCCGAATATGCCAACGTGTTGCGGCCAATTCCCAGTGTTGCGGAATTTCGCTGAGCACCGCGAGGCGCGCACGCACGTCTTCGCCCCGTTTGTGGTCGTGCGAAGCGGTAGCAAGCAGACTGTGCGGAAAATGCCGCTGCCGCCGGAGACAGCATTCGTGAAATTCCGCCGGCGAACGCGACAGGCGCTGCGGATTGCTGCCGACTTCATTGCGCGACAGGAGCCGGCCGTAACGGTAGAAGACGGTGTCCTCCAGCGACTTGGCCGCCAAGGGTGGCGTCAGCTGCTGAAACTTCGTCATCGCGCGCAAACGCAGATCGACCTCGAACTCGTTCATCGCCGTTATCGGCGCATCGCCTCCCAGCCAGCGGTCGACCAATTCCAGCGCGGCATGATCCGTCTTTCGCAGCATGCCGCACGCATCGTTCAAGGCCTTCTGGATCGAAGGCAGATCGCCCTCTTGCCGACCGTCTTTTTCGCCATAGAGCCGATACACGGGGAAGCACACCAGCAGCGCGCGTAGAGCACGGCGCAAGCTTCCCGTTCCGACTTCGCGGGTGGCTATGTTGGCGCGGGCAACACGATGCAGAATGCGTATCGCCGCGTCGAACTCCGCGACGAAATGCTCATCGAGCAATTGCGCTCTTGCGGCGCGCAGGGTTTCATCAAAGCTTTCTTCGTCGCCGCTCGTGTTGCGCCACAAGGTTTCGAGTTCCTCCGCGCCGGCTTCGTCGTGTAGCACAGAAGAAACTTCATCCATGAAATCGTAGCCGGTGGTTCCATCGACGTGCCAGTCGGCGGCAATCAATTCGTTTTCGGCAAGAATTTTTTCGACGACGATATAGGGCTGCGTTGACAATCCGAGCGTGCTGCGGTGGGACGCGAGCGCGTCGAATTGTTCGCGCAAGCGCTGACAGTAAACTCTTGGATTGGGCAAGCCGTCGATGTGATCGATCCGTACGCCATCGATTATTCCTTCGGCATACAGGCGGAAAATCAGCGCATGCTGCTCGGCGAATACTTCGTTACGGTCGGTGCGCATGCCGATCAGATCGCTGATCTCGAAAAAGCGCCGCCAGTTGATTTCTTCCGCCGCGCTGCGCCACCAGGCCAAACGATAATGCTGCCGCTCCAGCAAACGATGCAACCGTGCCGAGCCCTCCGCGGCAAGCGAGGAAAATTCACCGATGCATTTGCTGATGACAGGCGCCGCGCCGTTGGCGATCTCCCAGGCGACGGCGCGCCTGGCTTCGATGGCATAGCGCGCATCGAGGGGACTGCTGCCGATATCCTTGAAAAGCGCGGCCAGTCGCTTGCAGCGTGGATTATCGACGCTGTTGAGAATGACCGAATAGTCGCGCAGCGCGATAGGAAAGCGCTGCGTAAAGTATTCGATGAAGAAATGGCCGCTCTCGGCATCGACGCGCAATTTCAGCGAGCCGCTGGACAATGCCTCATCGTAAGTCTGGCCGAGGAAGGGTGCCAATACCTTGCTATGCAGGACAGGATCGTGGGACTGCCAATCGATGTCGAAGTAATCTGCATAAGGGCTGCTGTTGCCGCTTTCCAGCACGCTTCGCCACCACAGGTTTTCATAACTGGCCGCCATGTGGTTTGGCACGATGTCGAGAATCAATCCCATGCCGCGCGCGCGCAAGGTTGTGACCAATTCTTTCAGCGCCGCCTCGCCACCCAATTCCGGATTGATCAGGGTGTAATCGACAATGTCATAACCATATGTCGATCCTTCGCATGCCTTTTGCAGCGGCGAAGCATAGATATGGCTGATGCCGAGCGCTGCGAACAGATCGATCCGGCGCAGCGCATCGACGAGCGTGAACTCGCGCCGGAACTGCAAACGCACTGTCGCGCGCGGAATCAAGGCGTCTCCCGCGTATTGGCGCGAGCGCGAGCGAGACGCCCAAGACGCTGAACGAATTGCTCATCCTCGAACATCGCATCCAGCGATGCGGGCAGACGCCGTTGCCAGTTCGGATGTCCACTGACCGTGCCGGGCAGGTTGGGTTGCTCGACCAGCGAGCAAGCATCTTCCAGAGGAAGAACAACTAGGGAAGCCGAGCTCTGTGCAACGAATTCGATGGCTGCATCGATAGGCGGTGCATCGGCAGCGGGCATATCGCCATGGCCAAGGCCGGCTGTGCGTAGCGCGGTCCAGAGTTCTTTTTTTTCGGATTCGCGATGGCTTCGTTCGGTATTCTCGTTGGAATGCTCGCTCAACCGATGCAACTGAGCGCGCCAATCGATATCGCGTCCGCGCCACCACCCGGCGACCGTGGGCAAGTCGTGGGTCGTGGTCGTTGCGACATTGTCGCGGGCCCACCTATCCGGCGCCATAAATCGATTGTCATGATGCTCGAACCACAGCACCGAAGTACCCAGCATGCCTGCGCGCTGCAAGCGAGAATTGAAGCCTGCCGGCACAGTGCCAAGGTTTTCGCCGATGACGATGCAACGATGCCGCCACGACTCCAGCGCGATCAGGCGCAGCAGATCATCGATCGGATAACTGAGATACGCACCGTCGGCGGGCGACGCGCCGTCGGGCACCAGCCATAGCCGCTGCAGTCCCAGCACGTGATCGATACGTATGCCACCATCATGAATCATGGTGGCGCGGAGCATTTCGAGGAATGGCTCGAAGCCCGTGACGCGCAACGCGTGCGGCGAGAAAGCGGCAAGTCCCCAGGATTGGCCGAGCGGGTTGTAGATATCGGGCGGCGCGCCGCAGGACAGGCCGATCAACATCTCGCGTTGCCGGCTCCAGGCATGGCTGCCTTCGTGTGCGGTGCCTACCGCGAGATCGGCAACCAATCCAATTGGCATACCGGCTGCGCGTGCCGATTGCTGGGCCGCGTTGAGCCCTCGCGCCGCCAGCCATTGCAGAAATATCTGGAACGATACCTCGTCGGCGTGTTGTTCGACGAAGGCGGTCACCTCGGCGCTGCGCGGATCGCGTAGCGCAAGCGGCCATGCATGCCAGGACACCAGTCCGGCGTAATCCTCCTCGGGAGATGGGCGGCCGACCTTTGCGCACATCGCTTCGAAACGCGCATGATCTTCCAGCGCATCACCGCCATGACGACGGAATCGATCGAATTCCTCACGCAGCGCCGGCGTAAAGAAGGTATCACGACGTTGGAATATTTGGCGCAGCAACGCAATGCGGGCTTTGCTGGCCGATGGCCAATCGATCAGGCTGGCGCGATCGAGCGCCGCCAACTCTTGCGCCAAACCCGTTTCGGCGGCGAGCGCATTAACCTGCGGTGGATCGAAAGTCATGCGCGGATCGGCATAGACGGGGTTCAGGAACAGACGGCTCGATGGCGAGTAAGGGCTGAAGCGATCCGGTTGGGCACCGAACATGGCGTGAGCGGGACTGATGCAAATCGCACTGGCGCCCATCGCGCCAACTCGTTGCGCCAGTTCCGCCAATGCGCCGAAATCGCCCACGCCACTCGGCGCTGCGCCACGCAGCGAATAGAGTTGCGCGGCCAGTCCCCACAAGCGCGGTTTCTCTTTGCCGGCCGCGTCGGAAAGCGAAAAACATCTTGGCGGAGCGACTGCGATACGGAAGATGCGATCCGCGATCAGCAGGCGGTGATAGCCCATCTGCTGGATGCCCGGCAATTGGATATGTGTTGGACTCTCGCGTAACGCGCTACCCGTCAATACCTGTCCACCTTCCAGTTCGAGCCGGTAGTCCAGACCGGAATGCCGGTTGTTCAGTGGTATGCTGATGGCATTGTTCGCGTCGCCTACGATCAGGCACAGTTCGGAGACAGCGCTTGCCATGGCGTCGATCTGGGCAACGCTTTCGTCGATCTGGACTTCGGTCTCGCAGTCGAAACCCATTGCATTGAGCACGGCACGCAGTACGGTGGGCGATACCGTGCGGCGAATGCCATGCGCATCTTGCCAGCGCACAGCGATGCCGGCCTTGTGGGCCAGTGCTTCCAGTGAGGCGATGGTATCGATACGCGAGTCGGAGCCGGAATTGGAGTGCATGGCCGTCACTGATGTGCCGTCAAAATGGCGATTGTCGTGTGCGGACGCAGACGGCCTTGCATGATATCGCGGGCGGCGCCACTGTCCGTTTCGAACAGAATCTCGTCTGCGTCCAATGAGCGATGTGGCGGAATGGTCGCTTCGACGCCGTCGAGGTTGGTGAACAGGCTCAGTACGCGACCATCTTTCATGCGCCATTGCGCCGAGATGGCTTTGTGTCCCAGCACAGTGCTTTTGATTGCCCTGGCTTCGGGTATGCGCGGCACGACAAATTTGTGCCGTATGCCGAGCAAATTCCGGTAGTACGAAATCCATTCCGCATGCGGGCCGTTGTCGTGGGCATTATCCCAATCGGGTATCGACGTGAGAAATGTTTGAACGTCATTGGGGTCCGGCAGCTTGCTGATTTTTTCGCGATCGGAAAAAGCCGGAAACATCGCGAATTCATCGCGCCGGCCGATTCTGATCGCCTCCGCCAATTCCTCGGAATGGCTGGTGAAGTAAAGAAAGGGTTGGGTCGAACCCCATTCTTCGCCCATGAACAGCATGGGAATTTGCGGACTGAGCAACTGCAATGCAATGGCAGCGCGTAGCGCCAGCGGATCGCACATTGAAGCCAGTCGATCGCCGAATGGCCGGTTGCCGGTTTGATCGTGGCATTGCAAGAAAAAGATGAAGGCCGTCGGCGGCAAATCCGCGCTCGGTTCGCCGCGCGGCGCGCAGTTGCGAAAGGGGGACGCTTCGCCCTGGTAGGCAAATCCTTCCTGCAGACATCGCGCCAGGTCTTGAATGGCCCGGCCGGCATAGTCGGCGTAATAGCCAAACTTCTCGCCGGTCAGCAGCACATGCAATGCATGATGGACGTCGTCATTCCATTGCGCATTGAAATCTTCTCGAAGAAAAGATGCGACGTTTCCATCGTGCTCCAGTATCAGGTGAACCGGACGCATAGGTTCGACGACTTCGCGTACGCGCGCGGCCAATTCATCGAGTATGGTCGGATCTTCGAAGGCATGGCCGGCATCGACACGAAGGCCGTCGAAGCGATATTCGAGCAGCCAGTACAGCGCGTTCTCGATGAAAAAATTGCGCACCTGCGGCTGGCGAAAATCGATAGCGGAACCCCACAGCGTTTTGATGTCGCTGCGGAAAAATGCCGAGGCATAACTATTCAGGAAATTGCCTTCCGGGCCGAAATGGTTATAGACGACATCCAGAAATACCATTATGCCGAGTGCATGTGCACCATCGATCAAAGCCTTCAAGTCATCGGGCGTGCCATAGGCGTCCTCGGGCGCGAAAATCAAGGCCCCGTCGTAGCCCCAGTTGCGCGTGCCGGCAAAGTCGCCGATGGGCATGATTTCGATGGCCGTTATTCCCAGCGCGGCGAGGTCCGGCAGGCGGGACAGCGCGGCACGAAATCCGCCCATCGTTCCGATATGCATTTCGTATATGACTGCTTCGTGCCATGGACGGTTGCGCCACCCGGTGGCGCGCCAGACGTAGGCATGCGGATCGACAACGATGCTGGGGCCGAACACATCGCCATGCTGCGCACGCGATGCCGGGTCCGGTACCAGCAGATCGGCACTCACGCGATAGCGGTAGCGCGTGCCCGCACCGCAGTCGGCTTCAACGGCGAACCATCCGTCGCTGCCTTTCTGCATGGATATGCCTTTGGAATTTTCGAGTTCGAGCGTTACTTCGTTCTTGTCCGGCGCCCACAAGCGAAACCGCGTGCGCTGCGGCGCAAGGAGCGTGGCGCCGAAAGAGAGCTCAAAATTGGCTGCCGTTTTCATCTGGGTACCTTTGCTTCCATGCGTTCATTCCGCTGCGGTCGCGTCGACGCTTTCATCTTGAAATTCGACGATTGGCCAACACAACGACGCTGTGTGCCGCCACGCCATACGTATTGCTTTCCAGCTCTTCAGGATTGCGTGTTGGCATCGCGCTGTCGGCCAATATTTGCCAAGGGATCTGAGGGAGTGGCAATTGAAAATCCACGGGCTCGCCGCTGGCGTTCATGAGTAGCATGACGGTGTCCGCATCGCCGTTGGCCCTACCGCCGTGCAATCGTAGTGCGAGCACACGTCCTTCCGGATCGTTCCAGCCCTCAGGCGAGATCGGCTCGGCGTCTGGGCCGAACCACGCCATGTTGGCGATGTGATGTCCGTGCTCGGTGTTGCCATGCAAGAAATGCGTCGCTTGCAGCACGGGAAAATCATGACGAATGGATATAAGGCGCGCAACGAAGTCGCGCTGCACCTTGGCGTCAGTAGTGGCGCTGGCTTCCCAATCGAACCATGACAACTCGTTGTCCTGGCAGTACGCATTGTTGTTGCCGTGCTGCGTGCGCGCGAATTCATCGCCACCCAGCAGCATGGGCGTGCCTTGGGATAGCAGCAGACTCGTCAGCATGGCGCGTCGCAAGCGGCCGCGCACTTCGAGAATGCCTTCGTCCTGCGTGTCGCCTTCCGCGCCCCAGTTGCCGCTGCAATTGTCGCCGTGGCCGTCGCGGTTCTCTTCGCCATTGGCTTCGTTATGACGTTCGGAATACGCAACCGTGTCGGCTAGCGTGAAACCATCGTGAGCGGCGACGAAATTGATCGACGCCCACGGTTTGCGCCTGCGTCGGTCGAAGAGATCGGCGGAGCCGGCGAGGCGTCCTGCGAACTCGGCGCGCTGGCCCGCGTCGCCGCGCCAGAATCTGCGCGTGACGTCGCGGAACTTGTCGTTCCATTCGGCGAACGGCGGCGGATGATTGCCGAGCTGGTAACCGCCAGGCCCGATGTCCCACGGTTCGGAAATGAGTTTGACACGCGCCAGCGTCGGATCCTGGATGATGGCGTCGAAAAAGCCGGCGCCCGGATCGAAGCCCGGATCGCGTCCGAGGGTGCTGCCCAGATCGAAACGGAAGCCGTCGACGTGGAACGATGTGACCCAGTAGCGCAGCGAATCCATCACCATCTGCAATACGCGCGGATGCGAAACATTGAGCGTATTGCCGCAGCCCGTTTCGTTGACGTAATAGCGCGGATCGTCTTGAATCAAACGGTAGTAGCTCGCGTTGTCCAGGCCGCGCCAGGATAGCGTTGGACCCAGTTCGTTGCCTTCGCAAGTATGGTTGTAGACGACGTCCATGATGACTTCGATGCCAGCGGCATGCAGCCGGCTGATCGCCACACGCAATTCGTTGAGCATGCCGGTCGACAGGTAGGCAGGCTCTATCGAGAAATATGACAATGTGCTGTATCCCCAATAGTTGCGCAGGCCGCGCTCCACCATGAAGCGATCTTGCAGGAACGCTTGTATGGGCAGCAGTTCGACGGTAGTCACACCCAGGCGATGCAGGTAGTCGATGACGCGCGGATTGCCGAGCGCTTTGGCGGTGCCGCGCACGTTCTGCTGTACATCGTCGCGCCGGATCGTCAGACCGCGCAGATGTGTTTCGTAGATGACAGTCTGCGGCCACGGCACTTGCGGAAGGACCTCGTTGCCCCAATTGAAACTGTCATCTATGACAACGGCTTTGGGCATGGCCGGTGCGCTGTCGCGGCGATCGAAACCGAGATCTGCGCGCGCGCCGTTGAGCCGATAGCCGTACAAGGCATCGGCCCATCGCACGCTACCGATTATTTTTTTGGCATAAGGATCGAGGAGCAGCTTGTGCGGATTGAAACGATGACCGCGTTGCGGATCGTAAGGACCATGAGCGCGATAGCCATATACGAGTCCGGCCTCGGCATCCGGCAAATAGCCGTGCCACACTTCATCGGTACATTCGGGCAAAACCATGCGCGTCAATTCCTTGCGGCCTTGGGCATCGAATACACACAATTCAATTTTGTCCGCATTGGCGGAAAACACCGCGAAGTTGATACCCATGCCGTCCCAGTGCGCGCCTAAAGGCCAAGGTCGTCCAGGTAAGAGCGAAGCGGCGGCGGGACGGCTCATGCGGGTTGTTCCTCTCGAAGGATCAAGGTTGCAAGGGGTGGCAAGGTCAGGCCGATCGATGCCGGCTTGTCGTGAAATGGGTGGGCGCTTGCTATCACGCGGCCGTTGTTGCCGTTGTTCGCGCCACCGTAGAGGTAACTGTCGGAATTGAGCATTTCCTGCCATGCGCCGGGACGCGGCAAGCCGATGCGATAGTCATATCTCACCACCGGCGTCATGTTGCAGACAACCAGGATCGGCGCCGCATCGCTTCCCGCTCGGCGTAGAAATGCGAAGACGCTGTTGTCCCGGTCATCGACGATCAACCACGCGAAGCCGGCTGGATCGCTGTCGTTGCGATGCAATGCGGGTTCAGCGCGATAGAGGCGATTGAGGTCGCGCACCAGTTGTTGAACGCCTTGATGCGGCAAGTAGTTCAGCAGGTTCCAGTTCAGTTGGCTGTCGTGATTCCATTCTTCCGTCTGCGCAAACTCGCCGCCCATAAACAGCAGCTTCTTGCCGGGATGCGTCCACATGAAACCGAGGTAGGCGCGCAGATTGGCGAAACGCCGCCAGTCGTCGCCCGGCATGCGTCCGATCAAAGTGCTTTTGCCATGCACGACTTCGTCGTGCGACAGCGGCAGAATGTAATGTTCGGAATATGCATACACTAATGAAAACGTCATTTCATCGTGATGATATCGGCGATGAATTGGGTCGCGGGCCATGTAGTGCAGCGAGTCGTGCATCCAGCCCATATTCCATTTGAATGAGAAACCCAAGCCGCCTTTTTCCACGGGCGCAGTGACGCCGGGCCACGCGGTGGATTCTTCTGCGATCATGAGCGTGCCGGGGCAGCGCTCGTGCACGGCTTGATTGAGCTCGCGCAGAAAGGCCACTGCCTCGATGTTTTCCCGCCCGCCGTAAATGTTGGGCACCCACGCGTTCGCATTGCGGCTGTAGTCGCGATACAGCATGGACGCGACCGCGTCGACACGCAGGCCGTCGCAATGGTAATGCTCGAGCCACAGCAACGCGCTGGCAATGAGAAAGCCGCGCACTTCATGACGGCCGAAGTTGTAGATCAGCGTATTCCAGTCGACGTGCCAGCCCTCGCGCGGATCGGCGTACTCGTAGAGCGCGGTGCCATCGAACAGCATGAGCCCGTGTTCGTCCGTGGGAAAATGGGCGGGCACCCAATCGAGAATGACGCCGATGCCTGCCGCATGACATTTGTCTACGAAGCGCGCGAAATCCCGCGGTGTGCCATAGCGCGCAGAAGGTGAAAATATGCCAAGCGGTTGATAGCCCCAAGAGCCGCCGAAGGGATGCTCCATGATCGGCAGCAATTCGATGTGCGTAAAACCCATGTCCACCACGTAAGGGACAAGCCTGTCTGCCAGTTCGCTCCAGTTCGGCGAGCGGCCGTTGTCCAGACGCATCCACGATGCGGCGTGAACTTCATAAATGGATATCGGTGCCGTAGTCGTCTGGCATGCGGCGCGGCGCGCCATCCAGTCCTGATCCGTCCAGTGCAATGCCGCCGTGTCGGCCACGACCGATGCGGTGCTGGGTGGCAGTTCCGATTGCAAGGCCACGGGGTCGGCCTTGAGCGGCAACAGTCTGCCGCGGTTGTCTATTACTTCATATTTGTAGCGCGCGCCTTCTGCCACGCGCGGCAAAAATATTTCCCACACGCCCGCACCGTGACGCAGGCGCATTGGATGGCGGCGTCCATCCCAGCTATTGAAATCGCCCACGACCGATACGCGCATGGCATTCGGTGCCCACACGGCAAAACGAACGCCTTCCACGCCATCGATGGACATGGTCTGTGCGCCGAGGCAATGGCCGAGATCGCGATGCCTGCCTTCCGCGATCAGATGAATATCCAGATCGCCCAGCGCGGCACCGAACGAGTAGGGGTCCTCCGCGATCTCCACGCCACCCGGCCACTCGATGCGAAGTGCATATGGAACCAACGATGCGAGTTCGATGACGAACAAGCCGTCGGCGCCTATCGCCGAAAATTCGCCCAGCGTTGTATTGGCATCGCGCGAGAGCAGGGTGACGGCACGCGCATGCGGCAAAAATACGCGAACGATGACATGATCATCAAGCTGATGCGCTCCAAGGAATGAGAACGCGTCGCCATGACGTCCGTTGCGCAGCCGTTCGACGTCGTCGCGTTTACCGGTGGCAGTGCGGGGACGGCTCATCACCGCCGTGTCGTTGTCACGTACGTCGTCATTACGCATCTGCTGTTTCTCCCGTTCGCTCTGCGACGTCGGTTGCGGTCAGGCGACTGGCAAGATCGGCCAGGCCACGAATGGGTAGTCCCAACCAGAGCGGGCGATTGGCGGCTTCGTAGCAAATCTCGTAGGCTGCTTTCTCGATCTGGAATAGATTCAGCAACGGCTCTTCCGCTTCCATGGTGACCCATGGGCAGGGCGCTTCGCGCAAGACGTTGCGGTAGGCGGCGAGAAAAGCCGTTTTGGCATTGCTGCGGAAACGTTGCATGAGCGCTGCACGCTGCGTTTGCGTGGCAGCCACCGACTGGACGCCACCTTCGCGTTCCGGTTCACTGGCTGTGCCAATGGCATAATCGATGGAGCGCAGCAGGCCCGCGACGTCGCGCAGCGGACTGCTCTTGTCGCGCCGTTGCTCGAGCGATTTGACTGGCTCGCCTTCGAAGTCGACGAGATAAGCGTCGCCCTGGACGACGAGAATTTGTCCCAGATGGAAATCGCCATGTATGCGTGTACGCAAAGCGCCAAAGCCATGTGCGGCACAGTTCCTGACGAAGGTAATCAGGTCCTGGCGTCTGTCCAGCACAACACGTGCGAGCCTGAGGGTTTCGTCATCCGATGCCGGTTCGCGCGATGCGTTTTGTAACTTTGCTTGCAGGATATTGAGTGCCTGTTTCAGCTGGTCTTCTGCAGCAACGCTCCAGTTGGCGACATCATCGGCGGTGGCGATGGCAGGCGAGAATGCCGGATCGGCCGACGGCATTGCCAATGCGGCGTGCAATTCGGCCAGACGACGGCCTATGACAGATGCAAAATTGGCATAACCCTTCAGCTCGTCTTCGTAGTCCTCGTTGCCACCGGTATCCGGACTTTCGCCGGCTGCGCTTGCTTCGTCCGTCGTGCGCCGCAAGTAATCCAGAGTCCACGTCCAGGCATC
>DASUGV010000066.1:0-3642 GCA_036273835.1 Rhodocyclaceae bacterium | reverse complement strand
GCAGCCCGTGACACATCAAACTCTGGTTGAGCGCTTGCGTGCCGCGCAAATAGCCAATCCCGAACAGCCCGTCGTCATTTCCGCCGACAAAAACATACGCTATGATGATGTCATGCAGGTGATGGATCTTTTGCAACGCAGCCAGATTGCAAAAGTCGGCTTGCTGGTGCAGCCGGCCGCAAAGTGAACCCCACCAAGTGAAACCATGAACGCATCGTTTACTTTCGACTCGGCGCCACAGCACATACCGGATTCCGGCAAGTGGATGTCGCTGATGCTGACGGTATTGATGCACGCTGCGCTGGCAATACTCTTATTCTTTGGCGTGCAATGGCAGAGCCGTTCGCCGGAACCCATTTCGGTTGACCTGGTACGCTCGCTGCCGCCGGTGGAAGCGCCGCCTCCGCCCCAAGTCGCGCCACCACCTCCTGTGCCCGAAGTGCGTAAGCCGGAACCACGGCCGGAGCCGCCGCCGGTTAAGCCTGACATCGCCATCAAACCGCCTAAGCCGTTGCCGGTAAAGCCCAAGCCCGAGCCGATCAAGAAAGTGCCGGAACCCGTCAAGCCAAAACCGGTCGAAAAAAAAGCGACTTTGGATAGAGAACAATCTGCGCCGAACGCTTATGAAAACCGCCTGGCTCAGTTGATGAAGCAGGACAGCGATCGCGCCCAACGGCAGGTACAGGCAGCGGCGATCACAGCGCGCAGCGCCAATGCAAATGTCATAACCAAACAAGCTTCCGATGCGGAGAAAGCGTGGACGGACAAAATCAAGAGCAAAGTAAGAGGCAATATCATTTTGCCGCCGGGTATAACAGGAAGGCCCACAGCCGAGTTTGCAATTCTGTTATTGCCGACCGGCGAAGTGATGATGCCGCTTCGTTTGATAAATAGTTCTGGAAACAAATTGCTCGATGAAGCCATCGAGCGTGCCATCATGAAGTCCAGTCCCCTGCCTTTGCCCGACAAACCGGAAATTTTTCAACGGCAATTAAATTTGAAATTTGATCCATTGAATGATTAGAACTTCATCCGCACTGGAGGCCAACGCATCTCACGGGTATGGGTGAAATGAGTTCCATGCATTCAGCCAAACAGTGAAAATAATTTCGACAGCCTATAATTCCGACATCCTATGAAGCGCAGACACTTTCTTTCTCTTTGTTCGGGTGTGGCACTCTCGCCATTGTTGGCGCGTGCGCAGCTCACCATCGAAATTTCGGGGGCGGGCAACAATCGCATCCCGATCGCGATAGGCGCTTTCGACGGCGAAACGGCTTTACCGCAAAAGGTGAGCGACGTCATTCGCGCAGATCTCGAACGTTGCGGACTATTCAGGCTGGTGGATGCAAGCAATCTGCCGCCGGCCAGTAACGCGCCACCCGATTGGGCCAGTTGGAAAACGCGCGGTGCCGATGCGCTGGTGACCGGCGCCGCGACCCGCCTGAGCGACGGCCGCTTCGACGTCAGCTATCGTCTCTATGACGTTGTCAAACAGGCGGGCCCGACTGGATCGATCTACACCATTGTTCCCGATTCGGCGCGGCGTGCCGCTCACATCATTGCCAATGCGATTTATGAAAAGTTGATTGGCGAACCGGGTGCCTTCGCGACACGCATCGCATACATCCGTAAAACGGGCTCACAGTATGCATTGATGGTAGCGGACGCCGATGGATACAACCCGGTTACGGCTCTGCGCTCGCCCGAACCGTTGATTTCGCCCGCGTGGTCGCCGGACGGAACGCGCATTGCATACGTGTCCTTCTTTGCCAAGAAACCCATCCTGCATGTATTCGAGCTCGCCACCGGCCGTATTTCGGTATTGGCCAACTTCAAAGGTTCCAACTCCGCGCCGGCCTGGGCACCCGATGGCCGCAAGCTGGCCATCGTATTGACCAAGGATGGTTCGTCGCAGCTTTACCAGATCAATGCCGACGGTAGCGGCGTGCGGCGTTTGACCACTTCCAGCGGTATCGACACCGAGCCGGGTTTCTCAACCGACGGCCGTTGGTTATACTTCACCTCTGATCGTGGTGGTGGCCCTCAAATTTATCGCATCCCAGCCGATGGCAACGGTGATGCGCAGCGCATGACCTTCGAGGGCGACTACAATGTCAGCTCACGCATCTCGCCAGACAACAAGACATTGGCGTACATTTCGCGTAACAATGGGCGCTTTCAATTGACGGTGATGGATATGGCCAGCCAGCAAACGCAGGTTCTGACCGATACCGCCAAAGACGAATCGCCCAGCTTTGCTCCTAACGGTCGGCTGATCCTATATGCCACTGAAGTGGGCGAGCAAGGGGTGCTATCGGTGGTATCCATCGATGGCGCAACGAAATACCGGCTGTCTCAGCAGGCCAGCGATGTTCGCGAACCTGCATGGGGTCCGCTGGTCAGGTAGCTGTACCATACTTACCGAGGAGAAAAAATGAAATTCGCACTTCCGCTCGCCGTTCTGACCGCGCTTAGTTTGGCTGCTTGCAGCAGCGCACCGACACAAGAACCCGGAACTATTGACAGGACTGCATCACCGCCTACTGCTGTGGCACCCGCACCGAAGCCAGTTGCGGAGGCGCCCAAGCCCAAGGTCAATCCGTACGATCCGAAGTTCCTCAAGGATCCGGCGAGCTTGCTGTCCAAGCGCAGTGTGTACTTCGATTACAACAGCGATGTGGTGCAACTCGATTATTTCCCGGCTCTCGAACAGCATTCTAAATATCTGAAGGCCAACAAGACGGCCAAGATGCTCATCCAGGGCAATA
This sequence comes from Rhodocyclaceae bacterium, assembly GCA_036273835.1. Lineage (GTDB taxonomy): Bacteria > Pseudomonadota > Gammaproteobacteria > Burkholderiales > Rhodocyclaceae > DASUGV01. The sequence continues at coordinate 871 of DASUGV010000066.1, read as the reverse complement.
CCGACGAACGTGGTTCGAGCGAGTACAACCTTGCTTTGGGTCAGAAACGTGCCGATGCGGTGAAGAAAACCATCACCCTGCTGGGCGTGCCTGACGCGCAAATCGAGACTGTCAGTCTGGGCAAAGAAAAGCCCAAGAATCCTGGTCACGATGAGGCTGCCTGGGCCGAAAATCGCCGCGCCGACATTCTGTACAACGGCGAATACTGATGCGGTACAGCGCCAGACAGGTTGACAGTGTTCGCGCTGTGGCCAGTCTGGCGCCTTGCCTGGAGAAGCACCGTTGATCAAACGCTTTAAATTCCTTGCGATGCCATTGTTGTTCGCGGTGCTCGCGCAGTCTGCGCATGCCAGCTTGTTCTCCGACGATGAAGCGCGCAAGAGCATTGAGACGACGCGTCAGGAAATGGACGCGCAAACGCAAAAGCTGGAAGACACCACGCGCGCTCAGCAGCAACTCAACAATCAGATGGAACAGCTACGGCAAGATATGGCCAAGCTGCGCGGCCAGCTCGAGTTGATGGCCAATGATTTGGATCAATCGCAAAAACGCCAGAAAGATTTCTACGTCGATCTCGATAATCGCTTGCGCAAAGTAGAAGGCAGCATGGCGCAAGCCGCGGCCAAGCCTTCAGAGCCACCGCCACCCGATGCGGCGGCGGAGTCGCGCGATTATGAAGCGGCGCTCAATGCGCTGCGTGGCGGCAAGTTCGTTGATGCCGCTGTAGGCTTCAAGAGTTTCATCAAGACCTATCCGAAGAGTACTTTTCAAGCGAGTGCCAATTTCTGGGCCGGATCGGCTTACTCGCAAGCGCATGACTTCGGTTCCGCAAGCGATTTCTACAACAAAGTGGTTTCCACATGGCCGGATG
>DASUGV010000065.1:0-3263 GCA_036273835.1 Rhodocyclaceae bacterium | reverse complement strand
GCATGTAAGCAGCATAAAGCGCCGAACGCGAATTGATGTTCAGCGACAGAACGCTGGGGCGGGCAACATTTTGTCGTGGATCAGCCATCAAGGCACCTCGATCGAGTTTCGATATTCGCTTTTACTTTGTCGTACCCCGCGCAACACGGAGCAATACATCTTCCAAAAACAGTCGCTGGTTGAGCGGATGCTGCGCTACTTTACGATAAGCCGCTAGTTCATTGTAACAAGTGATCCAAGCGGCGCCTCGACCCGCTGCGGCCTGTTGCAATGCCGGCTCAAAATCCTTGAAGAAGCGAGTGGATCCGCCGAGCGCCAACTGTGCTCCATCAGCGAGCCAGCGCTGCAACCATGAAATTAGCATCCATAACGATAAACCCACGTCCTGCGCAGACTTGCTCTTGAGCCACGCTTCCCATTCGCCTGCGAGCTTGAGCGGATCGTTCTTTGTAAGCTCCGCCATATCCCGAGCAAAACGTGCGCGTGCTTCGCCCAGTGGCCCCTGCGCCAATTCCACTGCCTGTAACGGCAAACCGGAGGCGAATCCGAGCAATGCCTCCGCGTTTTTCGCGCCTGTCTGTTTGAGCCACTTACTTGCCGTCTCGACATCCGGCTTGGGAAACGGCCATACCTGACAACGGCTGCGAATGGTCGGCAGCAAACGCCGCGGCACATGACTCACCAAAAGGAATACGGCATCTATCGGTGGTTCTTCAAGCGATTTGAGCAGAGCGTTGGCCGTGGGCACGTTCATCGCCTCGGCCGGATCAATCAACACAATACGCCGCCCACCTTGGTGACCGCTGACTGCGAGCAAACCCTGCATATCGCGGACCTGTTCGATGCGTATCTGATCAGATTTCTTTTTCTCTTTTTTGCCACTATCAGCAGTGTCCTCGCCTTCGGCATCATCTTCCTCGGCACTCTCGGGCACCATGCGATGCATGTCGGGATGGTTGGCATCCAGGAACCACTTGCAAGACGGACATTGGCCACACGCAAATCCATCCGCCCCGGGACTGCCGCACAGCAATCGCTGCGCCAACCGTTCGGCGAACTGGCGTTTGCCGCTGCCGGCAGGACCGCTCAACAAGATCGCATGCGGCAAACGATCAAAATCGATTGTCATACGTTGCCACAACGGCAACAGCCAAGGCGGAAATTCGGCGTTCGATTCGGCGATGTTCATGCCAACAGATTCTCCAATCGACGGAGTATGTCCGCCGTCACCGGCTCCGGTGCTTGCGCCGCATCGATGATCACGATGCGTCCGTGACTCACACGCGCCCGCCGCAAATAGGCTGCGCGCACCTTCTCGAAAAAATCGCACTGCTCGCGCTCGAAGCGATCCGCTTCGACACGTCCGGATGCAAGCCTTTGTGCCGCGATAGCGGGAGAAATATCGAAGAGAAAAGTAAGGTTCGGCTGCAGCGCAGGATGCACCCATTGTTCCAGCGTACGGAATTTGTCCTCATCCATACCTCGCCCGCCAACCTGGTAGGCAAACGTTGCATCGGAGAAGCGATCGCATACCACCCAGTCGCCGCGTGCCAGCGCGGGTTCGATGACTTGCGCAAGGTGCTCGCGTCGTGCCGCAAACATCAGCATCGCTTCCGTTTCCGCATGCATGGGTTCGTGCAACACGATCTCGCGCAAGCGCTCGCCCAAAGTAGTGCCACCCGGCTCGCGCGACTGCACGACGGTGTGACCAGCACGCTGGACACGTTCGACAACCGCCGCGATCTGACTGCTCTTGCCAGCACCGTCGATGCCTTCGAAGGTAATGAAACGTCCATTGCTGCTCATGTCATCGTTTGCTTTTCTGATATTTGGCTACGGCGCGGTTGTGCTCGTCCAGCGTGCTGGAGAAATAGCTGGTGCCATCGCCACGCGAGACAAAATAGAGATAATTCGTCTGCGCAGGATTGAATGTGGCGCGCAACGCGGCCATACCCGGCATGGCGACCGGCGTCGGGGGCAGGCCTTTGCGCGTATAGGTGTTGTACGGGTTGTCGGTCTGCAAGTCGCGCTTCCTAATGTTGCCGTCATAGTCTTCCGCCATGCCATAGATGACAGTGGGATCACTTTGCAATGGCATGCCGATTCGTAATCGGTTAATGAACACCGAAGCAATCTTGTCGCGATCCTGCGGCCGCCCCGTTTCCTTTTCCACCATGGAAGCCAGAATCAAGCCCTCGTATGGCGTGGAAAACGGCAAATTGGGCACGCGCTTGTCCCACGCTTGTTGCAACATTTTCTGCATCTGCTTCTGGGCTCTGCGCAGTACCTCTATGTCAGAAGTACCGCGCGCAAAATAATAAGTATCCGGAAAGAAAAGACCTTCCGGCTGCAATCCATTCATACCCAATTTTGTGAGCACGTCGGCGTCGGGAACACCCAGCGTATCGTGTCTCAAATCGGGCATGGCATCCAGCGCCGTGCGTAACCGGCGAAAGCTCCAGCCTTCGATGAAGACGACTTCTACATAGGCACTCGAACCCGCTGTAAACAACTCAATCAGCCCCCATGGCGTAATGCCTCTTTCGATGCGATAGTTACCCGCTCTGACGCGATTTGCATGGCCGGTCAGCCGCGCAGTCCACGTCAACGCAAATGGCAGCACATCTATGCCGTGTGCTGCTACTTGCCTCGACACATCGCGCATCGAACTACCGTGGCTAATTTCCAGATCGACAACGGGAGATTGCTGCGCCAACGGATGAGTGACGTAGTAGACATCCGCAGCGACGAGCAACAAGCTCAATAACAGCAGAAGTCTAAACAATCGTGAAATCAAACGCAGCATGGGGAACCGTTATATCAATGCAATGCCGAAGAGAGTACACATATCGCATTGCGTGCCGTCAACAAGACAGCGACTGTAGGCAACGCACGCGCTCTATAATACGGGAAACTCTCGCATCGCCCGCAGCACTTGTGAACCGTAACAACTGAAGCAGATTGGATTCAACCATGCAGTCTCCTTGGTTCGTATTTCTCGATGAAATTGGCGCGCGTTTTGAAGAAGGTCAAGCCGGCCTTGTAAACTTTGGCGACGAGCGTGAAGAGATCAAGCGTGCCGTCAGCAGCACCGTACTCGTTCCTTTGACCCATCTTGGATTGCTGCGTGCGGAAGGGGAAGACGCCGCAGTCTTTCTGCATAATCTGACATCCAACGACATCAAGAATCTCAGTTTGCATAGCGTCCAGTACGACAGTCTCAACAGTCCCAAAGGTCGCATGCTGACCAGCTTCCTCGTCTG
>DASUGV010000064.1:0-19052 GCA_036273835.1 Rhodocyclaceae bacterium | reverse complement strand
GTCGCGCTCATCTTCCGCGCGACATGGCCCCGCGACAGAATGAGCATTCTGCATATCGCCATTGCGGGTGTGTTGATGCAGGCGGCATATCTTGGCGGCGTATTCATGTCCATCCATCTAGGATTGCCTGCCGCCGTGACTGCGCTAGTCGTCGGCTTGCAGCCCATCATTACCGCGCTGCTGGCGGGTTGGTGGTTACGGGAGCGGGTTAGCCGTTATCAATGGATCGGATTGGCGCTGGGATTCTGCGGCGTGGCGTTGGTCGTGACGCATGGGCGCGTCGGCCTGAATTCGGATTGGCCGACGATTGCGCTTCTGCCCGCCGCCGTATCCCTCATCAGTATCACGCTGGGTACGCTGTATCAGAAGCGTTTCTGCCCTAGCTTCGATCTGCGCAGCGGTGCCGTCATCCAGTTCGCGGCCAGCGCGCTGGTCACCTTGCCCATCGCCGCGGGCACAGAAACGCTTCACATCGAGTGGAGCACCCAGTTTATCTTCGCGTTGTCGTGGCTGGTATTCATGTTGTCCATCGGCGCGATCAGCGTACTCAATGTATTGATCCGGCGTGGCACGGCGGTGCGTGTGACAAGTCTGTTTTATCTGACGCCCGCGGTCACCGCGCTGATGGCGTGGGCGTTGTTCGGAGAAACGATGCAAATGCCGGCGATTGCCGGGCTAGCTATCGCGGCCTTGGGCGTGTGGTTGGCAAGGCGTTAGGCACATGATGACATTGTGCTAGTGCTATCTCGTTGAGCGCTCAACGGTGCTATCACAAGGTATCGAGCCACGTCACCAACTCCGCGCTCGCCGCATCGGGCACACCTATGTGGTCGGCATTAACCGTGATGTAACGGCTCTTGGTATGCGCGGGTGCCTTGTCGAAAATGTAGCTCTGAGGACGCGTAACCGGATCGTGCGAACCGACCGCCATGAAAATCGGTAAGGGCGATTTTATGTCAACGGCATTCAAGGGCATGACGGCCGAACCTTCAGGATCGAGCCAGCTGAAATAGATTGCCGCAGTGGTAGTGACCGTCAGATCGTGGCCAACGTTGACGTCCTTGAACTCGCCGCGTTCGTCGCCCTTCCCTTGCGCGATCATCTGCCGGGCGCGGGCAAGGTCGCCGGATAACTGTTTGGCAAGAAATTCCGGGCTGTGGCCGGGAGCCAGTGCAATCAGGCCATCGACGCTGCGTGTCGCGGCATAACGAATCGCCGCGTTGGCACCCTGACTGTGACCCGCCACAACGATACGTTTTGCCCCCCCCTTGCGTAGTGCATCAGCTTCGCGGTCGATCTCGCTCATAGCCTGGTCGACCGTGGCATCGTAAATGCGGTCGTGCGACCATGGCATCTCCGGTGTGCTAACGAGGTAGCCGGCATCGCGCAAAACCTTGGCGAGGCGCACCATGTTCGGCGCCGCCGGCCGACCTTCTTTTCCGTGCATGAGAATAATGCCAATGTCCTTATCGGCCCAGGCTGCGGAAACCAGCCCGCACATCCAGGCAAGAACCACGATGCGGCGCAATACGCTCATTGCTGTCTCCGGTATTTACTTTCCAAGCAGATGATAACGGCACGAAGGCGGCGAATCGCACGGTAATATTGCGCCATGAGCAAATCCAGCCAGCCGATCCGTATTCTCGGCATCGATCCCGGCCTGCGCGTGACGGGCTTCGGCGTCATCGAACGCATCGGCAACAAACTTGCGTACGTCGCCAGCGGTTGCATCCGCACTCCGACCGGAACATTGCCGGATCGGCTCAAAGTGATTCTCGCAGGGGTGCAGGAAGTAGTCGACACTTACAATCCCACGGAAGCGGCGGTGGAAATCGTATTCGTGAATGTGAACCCGCAATCGACATTGCTATTAGGGCAGGCGCGCGGTGCGGCCATCTGCGGGCTGGTTAGTCGCGCGCTGCCGGTGAGCGAGCACACCGCGCTGCAAATCAAGCAAGCCGTGGTGGGTTATGGCAAAGCCAACAAGGAGCAAGTGCAGCACATGGTCAAGCGCTTGCTGCAACTACCGGGCGATCCGCAAGCCGATGCGGCCGACGCGCTGGCCTGCGCGATCTGCCATGCCAACTATGGACAAGCAAAGAGCGCCGATGGCGACGGCAGGAACACCAAACTTGTTACCGGTACTCGCCGCAAGAGCGGACGCTGGCTTGGCTAGAACTCATTTCACGAAATATCCGCGAAATGAATTCTCGATAATACCGGCACGCTATTACGAACACGCCGGTATGGCGTCGGCAAATTCTTCGACGCAATTTCTCGCGCACGGTTTCTTCGTGAAGATTGTGATGACTTGGCCGCAACAGATCGCTGGCCGAGACAATGCCGATCAACCGCATGCTATCGGCATCTTCGATGACCGATAAATGATCCACGTGCAGATCTGCCATGCGCCCGGCGGCCTGACGTCCGGTTACGTCCGGAAGTACCCAATGATCCGACCGGCTCCTGCCTAGCAACATGTCGTACTCCAGCATGCCGATCAGTCGATCGCCGTGCACAACCTGATAGCCTCCATGCTGTGCCTGCTCGCCGAAATATTGATGCAACAATGCTGTTGAGACAGGACATTCTGATATATCGCGCTGAAATTGCCCTATTGGCATGGCTTTTGGTCGTATTAATTCGTGTCAAGCAACACAGTGAAGCTTGTTGATGCAGGTCAGGTAGTATCTATCCGATGCGGCGGCATTACGGCGTATATGAGAAGTACGTCATTCTCTTTCGCCGGCGCAAACGCTGACTGTCATAGAATATTGAATGCATTGCAGTGCACTTCTGGAGTCCGGTATGCCCACTCATCCGCGTGTCGGTTTCTTCGCCACTTGCCTGATGAACCTGTTCCGCCCCAGCCTGGGTTTTGCCAGCGTCAAATTGCTCGAAAATGCTGGATGCATAGTCGAGGTGCCTGCCGCGCAAACCTGCTGCGGACAACCGGGTTACAACAGCGGGGATTTCGACGGCGCACGCGCGCTAGCCAAACAGACGATCGTAGCATTTGAGCGGTATGACTACGTCGTGGGGCCATCCGGCTCCTGCATGGCCACCATTCGCCACGACTACTCCGAGCTACTGAAGGACGAAGCCATTTGGCATGATCGGGCCGTAGCACTCGCGGCAAAGAGCTTCGAACTTCTGTCGTTTCTCTCTGACGTCCTGCATGTCGAACGCATCGGCGCCCAGTTTGAAGGCGTCGCCACTTATCACGATTCGTGTTCAGGGCTGCGCAGTCTCGGCATCAAGGGACAGCCGCGCGCACTGCTGGCGGGCGTCGATGGGTTGCGACTGGTCGAGATGCGCGACACGGAAGTGTGCTGCGGCTTCGGCGGCACCTTCTGCGTGAAATACCCGGAGATTTCCGAGCGCATGGTCGACGACAAGCTCGCCAACATCAAGGCCACCGGCGCCGATACCTTGCTGGGTGGCGATCTCGGTTGCTTGATGAACATCGCCGGACGTGCCGCACGCACAGGTCAAAAGCTGCGCGTGTTCCACACTGCTGAAGTGTTAGCGGGTATGGCGGATGGATCGGGCATCGGCGGCGAGAGCAAGAACGAGAGTAAGCACTGATGCGAATGGAGAGCGCCCGATTCAAGCAAGCCTCTGTCGTTGCTTTACACGACATGAATTTGCGCACGGCGCTTGCGCGCTCGCGCGACGGTTTTATCGGCGGCCGTCAGCGTGCCATCGATCAAGTGCCCGAGTTCGAGCAACTGCGAGAAGATGCCAAACGCATCAAGGATCATGTTCTCGAAAATCTCGACCACTATCTGATGCGCTACGAAGAAGCGGTGACGGCCTCCGGCGGACACGTTCACTTCGCACGCGATGCGGACGAAGCGCGCGCCATCGTGCTCGACATCTGCCGTCAGGCGAACGCGAAAACCATCACCAAGGGCAAGTCGATGGTGTCCGAAGAGATTGGCCTCAACGACGCACTGACCGGCGCCGGCATGGAGGTGGTGGAAACCGATCTGGGCGAATACATCATCCAGCTCGCCGGCGAAACGCCTTCGCACATCGTCGGGCCGGCCCTGCACAAGACACGCGAGCAGGTCACCGAATTGTTCGCCGCGCATCATCGGCTGCCACCCAAGGAAACGGTTGCGACGCTGGTGGCCGAAGCGCGCAGCACTTTGCGCGATAAATTCTTTCGTGCGGATGTCGGCATCACCGGTGCCAACTTTCTGATTGCCGAAACGGGCAGCAGTCTGATCGTCACCAACGAAGGCAACGGCGATCTGACGCAGACATTATCCCGCGTGCATATCGTCACCAGCGGTGTCGAACGCGTGCTGCCCAACCTCGACGACGTAGCGGTGTTCTTGCGCCTGCTGGCACGCAGCGCCACCGGGCAGGACACGGAAACCTACACGACCTTGTCCACCGGCCCGCGCCACGTCGGCGATCCAGACGGTCCCGAGGCATATCACGTCGTGCTGGTGGACAACGGCCGCTCGAAAATGCTCGGCGGCGAATTTCGCGACATGCTGCGTTGCATTCGCTGCGGTGCCTGTCTCAACCACTGTCCGGTATATGGCAGCATCGGCGGTCACGCTTACGGTTGGGTTTATCCCGGCCCGATGGGATCGGTGTTGACGCCGCTGATGCAAGGACTCGATGGCGCATACGATCTGCCCAATGCGTGCACACTCAACGGCCGCTGCCAAAGCGTATGTCCGGTAAAAATTCCGTTGCCGCAGATGCTACGCGAATTGCGCCATATGCAGCATCGGGCGCGCCTCGCGCCAGTGGCGCAACATTATGCTCTTGCCATATGGCGATATGTCGCTGCCCACCCTAAGCTTTATCACTTTGGCAACGCATGTGCCGCGCGCGTCTTGGCGTTGCTCGGCGGACGCAGAAAGCGCATCGGCACGCTGCCCTTCGCACGCAGCTGGACATCGGTGCGCGACCTGCCCGCGCCGCAAGGCCGAACCTTCATGGAACAATGGCCACGGCGGGAAAAATCATGAACGGTTCCGGGCGCGACGCACGCGACGCGATTTTCGAAAATATACGTTCGTCATTGCGGCGCGACGCCCTCGATACGGTCGCGGCCGCTGCGCTGGATTTGCGTATTGCGCACGCGCCACGCCACACGCGGCCGGCCTTGCGCGATGATCTCGTGACGCAGCTCGTCGAGAAATTCCAGGCGCGTGGCGGCAGCGTTGCGTCGCTTGCTCGTCTCGATGAGTTGCCAGCGATGGTGTCCTCGTACCTTGCAGAAAACGACTTGCCAGGACGAATCGCACTTGCCGAACCGCTGTCGGGTCTCGCCTGGCCAGCACACATCGAACGGCGCAGCGATGCAGCGGGGCGTGGAGATCTTGTCGCCGTAAGCGTATGCATAATGGGTATCGCGGAGACAGGCAGCCTGCTGTTTTGTTCCGGACCCGATTCGCCGACGACGCACAACTTTGTGCCGGATCATCACATTGTCGTACTGCGACGCGGCGATATCGTGCGGCATCTCGAAGATGCATGGGCGCAACTACGTCAGCGTGACGGAGGCATGCCACGCGCAGTCAATATTGTCTCGGGTCCATCGCGCACCGGCGACATCGAGCAGACCATTCAACTCGGCGCACATGGGCCACGGCGTGTGCATGTATTGATGTGCGACTAGAACTTGTCCGATCGATAAGGCATCGCGACGTGGACGTCGGTCCCACAAAATATTGCCTGGTGGGAGCGACGTCCACGTCGCGATAAATCTCGTCGCCATTGATTCGGCGCGCGGCCGACATTGTGAAAATTCGCGCTTAAGCAATGTAATCCCTTAACGTTCTGCCAGCGCGGCCGTAATCGATGTGTCCAAGCGAGCGAATTTGGTTCATTCGTCGGATCGTTCGCACACCATACGAGGCCACGTGATGCTGGGGAAACTCTGGGCGGCTATTGCAGACTTGTGGAGCGATCCACCGCCGGCCGTTGCGCGCCGCAAGGAGAGCGATAGCGGCCTCGCAGCCGACGTTCCCGTGTCTCGTTCTGCGGTAATACCTATCCACGAACAGCTAGGCATCGTAGCCAGCGTCAGCGATGCAGCGCCTGAAAATCCGGTTCTCGTGCGACGCGAGATTCTCGACGAGCGACTTGAGATATGCGGCTACGAGTTCATGCTGCGTACCGAACTGAGCGACAAGGTGCGCGTGCATGGTCCGCAGGTACAGCAGTTTCTCGATGGCATGCTATTCGATCATTTGCCGGTGCTCGATGCCGTTGTCCTGCATGGCCGTCGCACTTTCATCCGGCTGACCGAAGGTGCGTTGCTACGCCATCCGATCGGACGTTTGCCGGCGCGCGCCGCCATCTTGTTGGCGCCACGCCAACCGCAACGCGCCGCCACCGTTGATACGCTCGAGCGCATCGCTTTCCTGCGGCAGGCGGGGCGCCAGATATGGCTCGACGATTGTCCCGGCACGCGTTGGTTCGCCAGCCTCAGCGAGCTTGTCGATGGCGCCGTCATTAGACTGGCTCAGCGTCCGCTGCGCGAAGTGCCCGCCTTGCTGGAGCAGATTCGTGCGGAATTTCCGAAGCTGCCGCTGGCCGTATGGGACGTGGCAACCATGGAAGAATTCGATTTGGCGCGGCGGCTGGGCTGCGTCCGTTTCTCTGGCGGCTTCGTCACGCATCGAACGGACTGTCATAGCGGGCGGCTCTCGCCACAGACCTTCAACATCGCCACGCTCATCAATCAAGTACACGCGGACACCGATATCCCGAAAATGGCGACGGTCTTCAAACAGGATATGGCAATGTCCTACCGGCTGCTGCGCTATGCCAATGCCGTAGGCAACGCATACAACGGAAAAATATCGTCCATCGAACAAGCGCTGATATGGATGGGCCAGTCGCAACTCGATCGCTGGCTTACGTTACTGCTACTGAACGGCGGCGCGGCTGGCAGCACGGCGCTGTTGGAAAGTTCGCTGACGCGCGCGCGCTTTCTGGAACTGCTCGGCGCCGGTCGCCTGGCGGCGCCGCAATGCGAAAGCCTCTTTGTTCTCGGTCTTTTCTCCATGCTGGACGTTGCCCTGAAAGTACCGCTCGAAGAAGCCATCCGCCCCCTGCGTCTGCCCGATATCATGATTTCGGCATTGTTGCGCCGCGAGGGCCCGATGGGCGCCTATCTGTCGCTCGCCGAAGCTTGCGACGACGGCGATGCGGGCAAAGTATTGAAATATTCCGTTGCCATCGGACTGACCACACGCCGCGTCAACGAACGCCACATCGAAGCGCTCGGCTGGGTCAACGAAACCGAGGGCGCTCCGCTATTTCTCCCGGCCGATCAAGTCACGCCGCAGCCGTCGAACGCTCCTCGCATGGAAGCACAAAGCAGATAATACCAATAGCATATGTAACAACGCTTACATTCGCTTGCATACCCATGTCGTCATCTTCCTCGGCAATACGTTGATTGAAGCAGGAGGCACGCATTCGCGACCGCCCCGACCTTCAGGAGACGATCATGAACCTTTCACGAATCATCCTTTCACGTACTATCGCCGCCATCACCTTTTGCGCACTCTCGGGCCTGGCCGCGGCACAAACCAACGTGCCGGTAAAATCGGGCGAACGCGCCGAGATCCGTCATGACAACCGCGACATCGTGCGCGACCGCCACGATTTGGGCCGCGACCATCGTGAATTGCGTCAAGCGCGCGGCGCGCACGATATGAAATTTGTTCGGGCGGAGCGCCATGACATTCGCCATGATCGCCGCGATCTGCATCGTGACCGCATGGAGCGTCGTCACGATCGCAGAGAACTCCATGGGAAATAATTTCCAGGAGTGGATGTAAGAAGGGGCGCGAAATTTATTTCGCGCCCCTTCTCTGCTATTCCAATGTAATTACGTCGCCAGCTGATCGAACATGATCCGCCCTTCGACCAGTGTATATCGAACGATTCCTGGCAAAGGCATGCCGAGGAATGGTGTGTTCTTGCCCTGGCTCTTGAGCGATTCTCGCGTAACGATGCGTTCGGCATTTTCGTCGAAGATGCATACGTCCGCGCGCGCACCCGGCGCGAGATGGCCGCCTTTGGTAATCCCCATGATCTCGGCGGCGTTGGAAGTGATGCGGGCAATCGCATCGGATAATGGCACGCCAACTTCCTTTGCCCACTTGAGCGTGAGCGGCAACAACAACTCCAGACCGGTGGCGCCGAGTCCGGATTCTGCGAACGGCATTTGCTTGGCGTCGTCGTCGACCGGTGTGTGGTCGGAACAGATCGCATTGATACGGCCATCGCGCAGGCCCGCGCGTAGCGCATCGCGGTCGCGCTGACTGCGCAGCGGCGGCATCAGATGACAAAGCGGATTGAAATAGCCGATATCCATTTCGCATAGATGCAAATAGTGGATGGCAACATCGCAGGTGACGTCCAAACCTTCCGCGCGCGCTCTCTCGATCAACGCAAGGCCGGCTGAAGATGACAAACGAGTAACATGCAATTTGGCGCCCGTCGCACGGGCAAGCTGCAGTTGCGTCGCCAACGCTACGGTTTCAGTCTCGACCGGAATGCCGGTGAGCCCCAGGCGCGACGCCACCTCGCCGTCGTGTGCCACGCCGCCCTGACTCAGAAATGGATCGATCGGCTGCAACCACACGCGGAAGCCGAAAGTGGCCGCGTACTGCATCGCGCGCAACAATACCTGCGTGTCGGTAATGGGCGTGTTGGATTGGCCGAAGGCAACACAGCCCGCTTCAACCAGTTCGGCCATCTCGGTGATGTGTTGCCCCTTGAGGCCAACCGTCAGCGCACCGACCGGATAGACGTGCGCGCAGTTGAGATTCTTGGCGCGGAAACATAGCATTTCGACCAAACCCGGCTCATCGAGCGGCGGATCGGTGTCGGGCGGGCAGGCGAGACTCGTCACACCACCCGCCATCGCGGCGTCCATTTCCGATTCGAGCGTCGCCCGGTATTCGAACCCCGGTTCGCGCAGGCGCGCGGCGAGATCGATCAAACCCGGTACGACGATCAGCCCGGTCGCATCGATCGCACGGTCGGGCGTAAAACCCGCAGGCGCATCGCCGACCGCCGCAATCTTGCCGTCCATGACGAACAGATCGCACTTAGTATCGAGCTTGTTTGCCGGGTCGATCACGCGACCGTTCTTGATTTGAATTTTCATTATCAATTTCCTGCCAGCATACTCATCACCGCCATGCGCACAGCGATACCGAAGGTCACTTGCGGCAATATGACAGCGTGCTTGCCGTCGGCGACCGCCGAATCGATTTCCACCCCGCGGTTCATCGGGCCGGGGTGGAGGACAATGGCGTCGGATTTGGCCTGAGCGAGCTTTTCCGGCGCCAGTCCCCAGACCTTGAAGTATTCCTGGCTCGACGGCAACAATGCTCCTTGCATGCGCTCGTTCTGCAAACGCAGCATCATCACCACGTCGACGTCTTTCAAGCCGGTATGCAAATCATGAAACACACGCACGCCCATGCGTTCGATGTCCGTCGGCAAAAGCGTTTTCGGCGCAATCACACGCACCTCCGGCACGCCGAGCGTCGTCAGCGCGGCGATCTCCGAGCGCGCGACACGCGAATGCAAGACGTCGCCGACCACCGCCACCGTCAGCGCCGCGAAATCTTTTTTGTAGTGACGGATGGTGTACATATCCAGCAAGCCCTGCGTCGGATGCGCATGGCGGCCATCGCCCGCGTTGATGACGTGAATATCGTCGCGGCGTGTCGTCTGGAGATGTTGCGCGATCAGATAAGGCGCGCCGCTGCTGGCATGGCGCACGACGAACATGTCGGCCTGCATGGCGCAGAGATTGTCGATGGTATCGAGCAAGGTCTCGCCCTTGGCAGTGGAACTGGTGGGAACGTTTAGATTGATGACATCCGCCGACAAACGTTTGGCGGCGATTTCGAATGTCGTGCGAGTACGTGTGCTGTTCTCAAAGAACAGATTGAAGACGCTCTTGCCGCGAAGCAGAGGAAGTTTCTTTACTTCGCGTTCCGCGACTTCAGTGAAGGGTTCGGCAATATCGAGAATCTGAGTGAGGATATTTTTTGGTAGCCCATCGACCGTGAGCAGGTGTTGTAATTCGCCATGCGCGTTGAGTTGCGGATTACGCATCGAGTTTGATATCTCCCGTTTTGCCTTCGATGAGCTGCAAAGATAATTTTCCGCCATCGCTGCGCGACAAGCGCAATCGCGAACCAGCCGGCAGCGCCTGCGGTAACGTGTAGGGACAATAGCGCGCGGCGATGGGCAATTGGCGTTCGCCGCGATCGACCAGCACGGCGAGATCGATACGGCCTGGTCTGCCGTAATCGAAAATTTCGTTGAGCGCGGCGCGCGTAGTGCGGCCGGTATAGAGCACATCGTCGACCACGATGATGCTGCGGCCATCGACATCGAATGGAATGTCGGAACGGCGTGGCCGCGCATGCAAACCGCGCGAGGCGTAATCGTCGCGATAGAAAGCCACGTCGATGCAGCCGAGCGCTTCGGCGATGCCAAGTTCTCGATGCAAGTATTCCGCCAACCACACGCCGCCCGAATGAACGCCGATCAGCGCAGTTTCCGGCGTCACGTGCGGCCGAATCAAGTCGGCGAGTTGCTTGCATAGCGAATTGGCGTCAGGCAGTTCCATGTGTGTCCAGATAACTTTGCAGAATACGTTGCGCGGCCAATGCATCGATATGACGTTTGCGTTGCCGCCAATTCATTCCTCGTGCCTTCAGCATGTCGTCGGCTTCGCTGGAAGTCAGCCGTTCATCCATCAGTTGCACCGGCAGATCGAAGCGCCCATGCAGCTGATTGGCAAAGCGGCGGCAGCGCAATGTCATATCGTGTTCAAGCCCGTCCATCGTCGTCGGCAAACCAACGACCAAACTAGCGGGGCGCCACTCCGTGATGAGTTTTCCGATCTCGGAGAAACGCTGCGCATTCTCTTTATGCTCGATCACGGTCAAAGCTTGCGCCATACCAGTCTCCGTCTCGCCCACCGCCACACCAATGCGCGCCGTGCCGAAGTCGAAGCCGAGTAGTGTGGGCATCTGGCTTATGCGTGCCCCGCCACTTCCGACAGGTTGGCAAAATCCACTCCCAGCAATTGCATGGCGGCCGCAAGCCGCTCTTCCGGCGGCATCTCGAAAATGATCTCCGGATCGGCGGTCACCGTCAGCCATGCGTTCTGCGACAATTCATTTTCCAGCTGCCCGGCGCTCCAGCCCGAATAGCCAAGCGTGATCAGCACATCGCGCGGCTGACCGAGCGTGCCGAGCGAATGCAGGATATCTTTCGAACTGGTCAGGGCAAATTCGTCATTCACGCGCAAGCTCGATTGCCATTCGCCCGCAGGACGGTGCAATACGAAACCGCGATCCGTCTGCACGGGACCGCCGAAATAAACCGGCAACTCGGCGTAGCCCGGCGTGTCGAGCGATACATCGACACGTTCGAACAGAGCCTTGACGGTGAGATCAATGGGACGATTGACAATGACACCGAGCGCGCCATCGGCATTGTGTTCGGCGATGTAAGTCAGCGTGCGCGAAAAATTGGGGTCGGCCATGGCAGGCATGGCGATGAGGAAGTGATGGGTCAGATTCATGTTATTCACCCCCCTATTTTATCGTTCAAGACGATTCCCTGCGAGAGAAGTTGCAAACCTTTACGCTACAACGGTTTCCGGCAATTGGACGACTGCTCGCCGGTCACGCGTCGGATTACTGGATAGTCTTCCATCCGGATCATGCATATAGCATATTGCTCGCATGGGATTGCCGCATGAGGAGCATGCTTCTCCAACCGCGCGATAATTTCAAGCCGTAAATTGCAGACGCGCAAGATGAGCATAGAGGCCGTCTTGCGCGACTAGACTGGTATGCGTTCCCGTCTCGACGATGCGTCCATGCTCGAACACGAGAATGCGGTCCACGCGTTGCACGGTGGCCAGCCGGTGCGCGATGACCAACGTCGTCCGATGCGACATCAGCCGCTCCACCGCAGCTTGCACCGCACGTTCGCTGGCCGCATCGAGCGCGGAAGTCGCTTCGTCCAGCAACAGAATTGGGCGGTCCGCGAGAATGGCGCGCGCAATCGCGATGCGTTGACGTTGCCCGCCCGACAGACGCACACCGCGTTCGCCAAGATAGGTGCCGTAACCCTCGGGCAACTGGCGGATAAATTCGTCCGCATACGCCGCTTCGCAGGCTGCATGGACTTCCGCTTCGCTGGCATCGGGACGTCCATAACGCACATTGTCCAATACGCTGCACGCGAAGATGACGGGGTCTTGCGGTACGAGCGCGAGTTGGTCGCGTACGGCATGTGGGTCGGCTGCCGCAAGCGGCACGCCGTCGATGCGCACGACGCCTCTCTGCGGATCGTAGAAGCGCAACAACATCTGAAACACCGTTGTCTTGCCCGCGCCCGAAGGACCTACCAGCGCTACCGTTTCGCCGGGCTTCACGCTAAAGCTAACGTCGTCGAGCGCAGGCGTGTCGGGCCGGCTCGGGTAATGAAAACCGACCGCGTCGAATATCACCGCACCGACCGGCGGCTTCGGAAATGCCTGCGGATTGGCGGGCGCGGCAATCTCGGCGGGCGCCATCAGCAATTCAACCAGCCGCTCGGTAGCACCTTGCGCGCGTTGCAGATCTCCCCACACTTCCGACAGCGAGCCCACAGCGCCCGCTACGACAACAGCATAAAATATGAAGGCCGACAATTGCCCCGCCGAGATGCGCCCGGCCAAAACATCATGGCCGCCGATCCATAAAATAAGCGAGACCGCACCGAATACCAGCACCATTACTGCAACAATCAGCGCAGAACGATGCTTCACACGGCGTAGCGCGGTGGCAAAAGTAAGTTCGACACTGGTACCAAAACTGGCTCGATCCGCGTCCTCATGGCCATAAGCTTGCACGGTACGAATTTCGTGGATGGTCTCGTCGATAACCGAACCTATACCTGCGACCCGTTCCTGGCTTTCGCGCGCGAGCCGCCGGACGCGCCGGCCGAAGAAAACGATCGGCACGACTACGAGCGGCACACAACCCAACACCAGCAGCGTCAGTTTGATACTGGTAAATAACAAGAGGACGAGTCCACCGATCAACATCAGCAGATTGCGTAGCGCGACAGACACAGTGGAACCGATGACGCTTTCGAGTTGAGCGGTATCGTTGGTCAGCCTCGAAATGACATCGCCCGTGCGGCCTGCTTCAAAAAATGACGGTGGCAAATTCAGCAGATGATCGAACACGCGCTTGCGCAAATCGGCCGTGACGCGCTCGCCGAGCCATGAAACATTGTAGAAGCGCAGCCATGTGGCGCAGGCCAGCAACGCGATGATGCCGAACATCGCGGCCAGCGCACGATCGAGCCACGCCGGATCGCCGGCGGCAAAGCCGCGATCGATTACCGCGCGTAGCCCTTGCCCGACGCCCAGCATGGAACCGGCAGCCAGCACCAAGCCGATCCCCGCAATGATGATGCGCCCGCGATAAGGCCGCAACAACTCACGCAGAACGCTACGCGGCGTCAAATGAGGCATGTGATCGATCCGGATGATTTAATGATAAAAGCATATTTCGGCGACAAGAAAACTCCAGGCCTTTGCTGCGGCAAAAGCCTGTCCTTCGGCGAGACCGGGAATCTCAAGTCTTCTTGACGTAGGCCATGCACCAACCTTTGGCGTTCACCAGTTTGCCGCCAAAAGCGGTGCAAGGTCCGTATGCGGCGCCCGCTTTGCCTTGAAATTGTGCGCAGTTCCCGCAGGCACTGCCGGATTTGTAAGACGAATATTTTTTGACATCCACTTTGCTGGCATCCTCCTTGTAGCCAAGCGCCATGGCGGTCGGATCATTTTCAGCAAGTTTAGCGGCTTGCGCCTGTGCAAACTTGGTGCCCAGTAAACCCAGCCCAACGGCGGGCACGAGAGTCATCATGAAACGGCGACGGTTCAACATAGGAAGTTACCTCTGGTTGATTGCACGAAAAATTGACCTGAATTTCACACAGCAACGCGTGGCGCATAGGAATGCGCTATGTTGCGTGAACGTGGATTGTAATGCCGCAGATCAACTCAAACGCGTCAGCAAGTATACTTTTTCAAGTATCCAGGGCATGGATGCTGCGCGAAACTTCAGCGAGCTGGTGAGCACATCTTCTTCGTGCAGTACCCGAATGTCATGCGTTGCGCCGTATAGTTGGCGCACCTCGGCTTCGCTCACGGCAAACGGCGGGCCGTCGACCTGGGATTGATCGTACTCCACGACAATCAGCAGCGTCTTGCTTCCCGCCGGCAACAAATCCGCCATCTGCGCAACGTAGCGCGGCCGCTCGGTCGCGGAGAAAGCTACCAGCGCGCCTCTGTCATAAATTGCCCGCACACCGGTTATGTCTTCCGCGCGCAAAGCGAAGAAGTCGCCGTTCAGCACAACCAGACCCTGCGCCTCGGAGCGTTCGAAAACACCCTGCCGGGTATTCGTGGCCAGCAAGCCAGCCTCGCGGAAAAAAGCCTCTACCGCCAGATTACTTAATTCGACACCGAGCACTGGATGTCCATGGCTACGCAGCCACAACATATCGCGGCTCTTGCCGGCCAATGGCACAAATACGCTTGCGTCGGACGGCAAACCCAGTTCGTGCCAGAAATATGTCAAATGGGAATTTGCTTCGCGTTGATGAAAACTGATCTCATTGCGCGCCCAGCGGTCAAGCCAGTATCCAGGATCCATATATACAACTTTAGTCTTATGTGTGTCGTGCGCAGCATGCCTGCGCCAGGCGATTTTTGAAAGCGGTTCTGTCGCGCGATTGCGTCCAAATCACAATAAATTTCGGTTTGCGATGGAATGCCATGCCGAGGCACTTGAAATTCCGCACTGCCGCACCTATTATTAGCACTCCTCATGGGAGAGTGCTAACAACGAGGTTTTATTCACTCTTTGGCGCTTCCCGGAACCCAGAGTTTTATTGGACGGGCGCTTACCATTCGAATCGCCCATAACCATCATCTAGTTAACAACTAACAGGAGTGAATATGAAAATTCGTCCTTTGCACGACCGCCTGATCGTCAAGCGCGTCGAAGCCGAGCGCACCACCGCTAGCGGTATCGTCATCCCCGACAGTGCAGGTGAAAAGCCCGATCAAGGCAAGGTCCTCGCCATTGGCAACGGCAAGATTCTGGAAAACGGCGAAGTACGCAAGCTGGATGTGAAGGTTGGCGATCGCGTGTTATTCGGCAAGTACGCCGGCCAGGCCGTCAAGGTTGATGGCGACGAAGTTCTCGTCTTGCGCGAAGAAGATATCCTGGGCGTCATCGAAGCCTAAAACAGCGATATGTTGTTTGCATAGCTCGTTCAGCGCTTCAAACATCGTTCGATGCCTTCAACCGGTGCTTTCAACAACCTCGCTCTCGTTTTCCAATCTACGAATTAAAGTTTTAGGAGATAAATAATGGCTGCAAAGCAAGTTCTATTCGGCGATGACGCGCGCACGAAAATCGTCAGCGGCGTCAACATCCTCGCCAACGCAGTAAAAGTCACGCTCGGTCCCAAGGGCCGCAATGTTGTGCTCGAGCGCAGCTTCGGCGCACCGACTGTCACCAAGGACGGCGTATCCGTCGCCAAGGAAATCGAACTGAAAGACAAGTTCGAAAACATGGGCGCACAGATGGTCAAGGAAGTCGCTTCCAAGACCTCCGATGTCGCCGGTGATGGCACCACGACCGCGACCGTTTTGGCACAAGCCATCGTGCGCGAAGGTATGAAGTTCGTCGCCGCCGGCATGAATCCGATGGATCTGAAACGCGGCATAGACAAAGCCGTTTCCGCTCTGATCGATCAACTCAAGAAGACTTCCAAGCCTTGTTCCACAACCAAGGAAATCGCACAAGTCGGTTCCATTTCCGCCAACTCCGATGAGTCGATCGGCAAGATCATCGCCGACGCCATGGACAAGGTCGGCAAGGAAGGCGTCATCACCGTCGAAGACGGCAAGAGCCTGGACAACGAACTGGACGTCGTCGAAGGTATGCAGTTCGACCGCGGTTATCTGTCGCCCTACTTCATCAACAACCCGGACAAGCAAACCGCCATCCTGGAAAATCCGTTCGTGCTATTGCATGACAAGAAGATATCCAATATCCGCGACCTGCTGCCGGTACTGGAAGGTGTCGCCAAGGCTGGCCGTCCGTTGCTGATCATCGCTGAAGATGTCGAAGGCGAAGCGCTCGCAACGCTGGTCGTGAACAACATCCGTGGCATTCTGAAAACTGTTGCCGTCAAGGCGCCTGGTTTCGGCGACCGCCGCAAGGCAATGCTGGAAGACATCGCGGTGCTGACTGGTGGTGTTGTTATCTCGGAAGAAACCGGCATGGCGCTGGACAAGGCCACGCTGCAAGAACTCGGTCAAGCCAAGCGCATCGAAGTCGGCAAGGAAAATACCACTATCATCGACGGCAACGGCAACACCGAAACCATCGAAGCCCGCGTCAAGCAAGTGCGCGTGCAGATCGAAGAAGCTACTTCCGACTACGACCGCGAAAAACTGCAAGAGCGCGTCGCCAAGCTCGCCGGTGGCGTTGCCGTCATCAAGGTCGGCGCTGCCACTGAGATGGAAATGAAAGAGAAGAAGGCCCGCGTCGAAGATGCGCTGCACGCCACGCGCGCTGCCGTCGAGGAAGGCATCGTCGCAGGCGGTGGCGTAGCGCTGTTGCGCGCCCGTGCCTCCATCAACGATCTGAAAGGCGACAATGCCGATCAGGACGCTGGCATAAAGATCGTGCTGCGCGCAATTGAAGAGCCGCTGCGCCAGATCGTCGCCAACGCCGGCGACGAGCCCAGCGTAGTCGTCAACAAGGTCCTCGAAGGCAAAGGCAACTTCGGTTACAACGCCGCCAACGGCACCTACGGCGACATGGTCGAGATGGGCGTGCTCGATCCGACCAAGGTCACGCGTTACGCCCTGCAAAACGCCGCATCGGTAGCAAGCCTGATGCTCACCACCGACTGCATGGTCGGCGAACTGCCCGAAGACAAACCTGCCGGCGGCGGTGGTATGGGTGGCGGTATGGGTGGTATGGGCGGCATGGGTGGTATGGATATGTAATATCCGGGCCATTGAACTTGCAGCGCAAATTGCATTGCAAGTTCATAACCGCCGATGCACTCGATGCAAATCGAAAAAAGCCTCGCGCAAGCGGGGCTTTTTTTTTGGATTTATATTCTTAACTACCCTCGATTCTCGCAGCGCTCGATAGCACCCAAGCGTTCGTCATTCCCGCGAAGGTGGGAGTCCACAAGCTGGCACCAGACTGCATTGAAGTTTCGATGGCAGTCGACTGGATTGAAAACAATTCGAGCCTGGCCCGTTTATCTCGTTGGCCCGTTTATCTCGTTTATCTCGCGTTTATCTCGTTTATCGGCCCCGTTTATCGGCCCCGTTTATCGGCCCGTTTATCCCGTGCGATACGGCAAGTGAGTTCTCGACACCTCGCTGAGCGCGTATTGAGTTCGTTCGCCAGCGCACATATTTGTGCGACACACGCAGCATATGATTTTGTTCAAATGACGCACTACGATGCGCTGTCACCGATAGTGCATGTCGTATCGCTGCGGTGCTCGCGACAAATCCATGAAACTCAGGCTTGCATACAACATCTGTATCGCCCTCACCGTGATGGCCAGCAACCATGCGTTCGCCGAGGACGCGGCGTTCTCCGGTGATGTCGGCCTCGGCGTCGTCCAGAAGCAATCCATTATTCGCGGTGACCACACGCGCACTAGCGCGATGCCCTACCTCGCTTTCGACTATGGTCGCGTCTTCGCGCGCATCGACAACTTTGGCGTCAAGACACTCGCGGTCGGCTATGGTCACATCGAGTTGCTCGGCCGTTATCGCACGGATGGTTATCAGGTGTCGGGCTTTGAGCGACGCGACACGCCGGTGCCACTCGGGGTCGGTACTCTGCAGATCACACCGATCGGTGCCTTCGAGATTGACGTGCTGCGCGACTTCGGCACCTCGGCTGGTGCCGTCGCACAGGCCCGCTACATCGCTAAATTTTCCGCCGGTCGCGTCAGCGTCTATCCCGAGTTCGGTGTCGAAATGCTGAGCGCGCGCTATGCCAACTATTACTACGGCACTCGCCAGCAAGACGCGGCCACGCTCGGGCAGTCCTACACTGCGGGCAGCGCCACCAATCCCTTCCTTGGCGTCATGGTGAGCACACAACTTGCCGAGCGCTGGACACTCAAGACCTATCTACGTTACACGCTGCTGGATGACACCATCGCCCACAGCCCACTCGTAAGCCGCGAGGGCAAAACCACCATGTTTGTAGCCGTAGCGCGGGGGTTTTGAAGGGCTCCGTATACAGCATGCGCAATCGTTTCAATCAAACGAAAGAGCACTAGGCAGGTGTACCGCTTGGCATAGTTAAAGAGTTAAAGGGGCCACGTTCGATTAGTTCTTTGGCATAGGCAAGAGCCGATAGGTGCGCACTTTTGTGCGCACACGGTTCGGAGGTCCGTCGCGGAGTGTCATTTGTCTAATGCGGTGCGCTTCTGCGTTGGCGGTGCGTGCTGGATCGTCACGCGTTCGCACGCTTCGCATGCAACCCTACGGGCACCTTTGATGGTTTAACCGCGCGCCAAAAGGTGGAGCTGCACTCCGCCTACGTCTGCGCTATGACTGTGCTGTTGCGCGACGGCATTTACATGCCATTTGCGTATCGCCACTTACTTCGATGCCAACGTCAAGACGACGTGCCGAGATAGCGTCCCAAAAATTCCAGCACATCATCTTTCCAGACATCAACGCCTTGGGCAGAGAACACGAGGTGGCCTGGGGCAATTTTCGGGTCGGCTTTTTGCGGCGTGAAGGGCGGGTAGATGACCATTCGGTAGGGCACGTTACGACCTTTGACGACGTCGGCCAGTGTCGTAATGGAATCGGTGGTGCGATCGTTTTGCGCGTCCATCAATATCACGGGCGTTGTCGTTTTCTGCGCCGCGTCTTTCATTTCTGCGCGCAGCAATGCGTT
>DASUGV010000063.1:0-4407 GCA_036273835.1 Rhodocyclaceae bacterium | reverse complement strand
AACGCTGCCGGGATTGCGAAAGGCAGGCTTCCCCAAAATCTTGTTCGCCTCTGCACCGCCTTTCCATTCTTCCTTGCTCTGGCCGTGCTCGTACGGCACATCGATCCACGGGATCAGACTGCCGGCAAGCGGCACGCCACGAAAATTCTGGCGCGGAAAATCCTCGGCGCGCATGGTCTCCGCCACTTTGCGATCGATATCGAGAATGGCCGATGCCGGGTCTTTCAGTAATTGTGCGACAGACCCATGTATGCGCCCCATTTGCGTAATCAATTCGCGCATATTTTGCGCGCCGGCGCCGGACGCTGCCTGATAGGTCATGGACGTCGCCCATTCGACCATATCGTGCTGAAACAAGCCGCCTATTCCCATCAACATCAGGCTGACCGTGCAGTTGCCGCCAATATAATTCTTCACGCCACGCGACAAGCCGTCATCGATGACTTTGCGATTCACCGGATCCAATATGATGATGGCATCATCTTTCATACGCAGTGACGAAGCGGCATGGATCCAATAGCCGTTCCAGCCTGCGCTGCGCAGTCGAGGATAGATTTCATTCGTATAGTCACCACCTTGACAGGACAGCACGACATCCATCCTCTGGAGCGCCTCGATGGACTTGGCATCCTGCAAGGCGGAAGCCCCGCCATTCACATCGGGACCCTGACCGCCAACATTCGAGGTGGTGAAGAAAACCGGTTCGATATGCGCAAAATCGTTTTCTTCACGCATGCGTTGCATGAGCACAGAGCCCACCATGCCGCGCCAGCCAACCAGACCTACTCGCATTACTAATTTTCCTTTTCGATTGATCGTTCCCGCCGGTCCTCCGCCTGCTCCACCGCGGCGGGAACTCACACGGAGGTACAGGACGAAACTAACCGATGATCGTTTTGGTAGTTTGTTTGGTGATTGTCACGGACGAAAAGCCGTTTGCATGCTTGATGCATACAGGCATTGCCAGATTCGAAGGTTTTCTCTGTCCGTTCATCGCGATGATTTTTGTTTAGCGCGTACACGCGCCACGGCAAACATTCTGCCAGATATTGCCGATACTCAGTGAATCTGCTTGATGGCATCTGCGACACGTGTCGCATAGAACTTCAAATCGAAGTTGTAGCATACGTCGCTGCCAACGACCAAAGACCTGCGGTCATTCACACCTTGGGACTTGGCACGTCTTGCGTACCGCCGGGTGCGAGTGCTGCGATACGCGGCGCTGCAGCCTTGATTTCGGCGTTCTGCGCACGCTGGCGCAGCGCATGATCCATCAGCACCAACGCCAGCATCGCCTCGGCAATGGGCGTGGCACGAATGCCAACGCATGGATCGTGGCGTCCGGTCGTCATCATCATCACCGGATTGCCATCGCGATCGATGGAACGCCGCTCCTGCGGAATGGACGAGGTCGGTTTGATGGCGATAGCAACGCGTATATCCTGTCCGCTGGAGATGCCGCCCAATATGCCGCCAGCATGATTGGAAAGAAAACCCTGCGGCGTCAGTTCGTCGCCATGCGTAGTCCCACGCTGCGCGATAACGCTGAAACCATCACCGATTTCGACCCCTTTGACTGCATTGATGCTCATCATGGCGTAAGCGATGTCGGCATCGAGCCGGTCATACACCGGTTCACCCCAGCCCGGCGGAACATTGGTGGCAATCACTTCGATTCGCGCGCCAATGGAGTCGCGCTCGGCACGAACGTCATCCATGTGTGATTCCAACTGCGGAATGATGTCGGCATTAGGAGCGAAAAACACATTCTCGTGAACGTGCTCCCAGGCCACGAAAGGAATGCGTATTTCGCCAAGCTGACTCATCCAGCCGCGAATCACGATACCGTATTTTTCGCGCAGCCACTTCTTTGCGATGGCACCGGCCGCCACACGCACCGCCGTTTCCCGTGCGGAAGAACGCCCCCCACCTCGATAATCGCGCACACCGTATTTATGCGCATAAGTGTAATCGGCGTGACCGGGACGGAACGTGTTGGCAATCTTAGAATAGTCTTGGCTGCGCTGATCCTGATTGCGAATCAGCAACGCAATCGGCGTCCCCGTTGTCTTGCCTTCAAATATCCCTGACAGAATTTCGACTGTATCGGGCTCCTTGCGCTGCGTGACATGGCGAGAGCTACCCGGCTTGCGCCGATCCAGTTCAAGTTGAATAACCGCTTCTGTCAGATCGAGTCCAGGAGGACAACCATCGACGACGCAGCCCAGCGCAGCGCCGTGCGATTCGCCAAATGAAGTAACCGTGAATAGCGTACCGAAGGTGTTTCCAGACATCAAAAAAAGATCCCAAATACGACATTGATCAAGGCGGCAAGCTTAACACGCGTGCATCATGCTCTCGACTGCATTGGCAACCACGAAAGAGCCGATGTGCCAGAAATAACAAAATCGTAATCCCGAACAACTTTCTCACGGAAGAATTTTTATGATTTCTTTAAGCTTCGCGGCGCTGCAGTACTTCCTCGCAGCAAGCACCATCTTCGAGTACATGGATTATTCCTGTACTAAGCTCCATCAACGTTTCACTCGGTAGTAGCCATAACATGGACAGAGCGTATCACCATGCACTCGACAAACCCGTCGTTGTGCATGACATCACTGACGTCGCAGATTTGATCGTTGCGTATCTCGATCAACTCGCAGTCGATTTTGTATTCGGTGTACCCGGTGGCGCCATCGAACCTCTTTACAATGCGCTGGCGCGTTCGGAAAGACGCGGCGGTGTGCGTGTCATCACGGCGAGGCACGAAGCGGGCGCCGCATTCATGGCGGATGGTTATGCCCGCGACACGGGCAAATTAGGCGTATGCATTGCGACCTCGGGACCTGGCGCTACAAACATGATTACGGGCGTAGCCTGCGCCTATGACAATGACATTCCTCTGCTAGCGATTACCGGACAACCTCCGCTTCCGTCGCATGGTCGTCGCGCCTTGCAAGAATCGGGAAGTACCGGCGTCAACATTGCCGGCATGTTTCGCCATTGCACGCGCTACAACACTAGTGTCGTGCATGTGTCGCAAGCGGAAACGAAAATCGTCGCGGCGATCATGCGCGCATCTCAAGCCAGCGGCACGGCGCATTTATCCATTCCGGTCGACATTCAACGCAGCAATCTTGCGAGCACGAGCGCCTCATACGATCTGCCGCGCTTGCTGGAACGCTCGTCGCTCATCGACATATTTTCCGTGCAAGCGCTGGTACAGGCCCTGAGCCAATCTCGCAACGCAGTGTTCCTGATCGGCAGCGGTTGCAGCGAGTCGATTAGTACCATTCTTGCGCTGGCAAGCCGGCTCGGTGCCCGCTTCGTCACGACACCGGACGCCAAGGGACTGGTCAGTTCGCGTCATCCGCTGAATCGTGGCGTCTTCGGCTTCGCGGGCCACGAGTCGGCGCGCGAGCTACTGCTCGACAATCCCGATCTCGTGGTGGCGATCGGCACCAGTCTGGGCGAGTGGACGAGCGGCGGATGGAGCGACTTACTGTTGTGCGAACGCCTGATTCACATCGACTCTTCTGATGATCATTTGATGCGCTCGCCGATGGCTCGCCTCCATGTGCGCGGACATATTCGAAGCGTGATCGATAGCGCGCTGCAACTGCTCGATGATTCAGGGTACCAAGCGAAGCCGCTCCTATTGAACGTTGCCTCAAACGAGGAACCGATCGACTCGATCGCTCCAGTCCATTCCGCATCGAATAAAAATTCATCCGCCCGCATGTCGCCGGTCGACCTCATGCACAGCTTGTCGCGCTATTGCCCGCCGACGACACGTATCGTCGCCGATGCGGGCAATAGTTCAGCCTGGGCCATTCATCATCTGGAAATAGCGGATCGCCGCGCGGTGCGTCCTTCACTTCCCGGCGTGCACTGCAGTCCCGCGCAAGATCTGCGCAACGCGCCTAGCAATTGGTTGCACGTGCTGATGGATTTTGCCCCTATGGGTTGGGCCATCGGTGCGGCGATCGGCATGGCGGCAGCCGACCGCAGTCGTGCCGTCGTCTGTCTCACGGGCGACGGCAGCTATCTCATGAATGGTCAGGAAATCACGGTCGCTCAGGCCGAAAATCTGCCTGTCGTATTCATCGTCTTGAATGATGGCGCTCTAGGCATGGTCAAGCACGGTCAGCGCCTGGCGAATGCCGAATCCATCGGGTTCGAGTTGCCCGCCGTCGATTATGCAGCGATGGCCAATGCAATGGGCATAAATGCCAAAGTCATCACCAGCGCCGATGATTTCGATCGGCTGAATTTCGGCGAGATATTGAATCACCGAGGCCCGACGCTTCTGGATGTGCGCATCGACTCCGAAGTCATGCCGCCCATCAGCATGCGTCTGAAAACCCTGGGAACAGCACCATGAGCGCAGACAATTTGCGCACACGT
>DASUGV010000062.1:0-3902 GCA_036273835.1 Rhodocyclaceae bacterium | reverse complement strand
ACTACCTCGATCATCAGCTTGCTGCCGCACTCGTTTATCGTTATGGCGCTCATCAGATCAGCGTATTCATTGTGCCGGAAACCAAACCGCTCACGCGAAGCGCAACATCGATTCGTGGCTATCAGGTCGTCCATCAGCAGGTGGCAGCGATGGATTTCTGGCTTGTGTCGGATGCTGAACCCGCGGTCATCACCAAGCTGAGTCAGCTATTGGTCGGTCAGTGAGCGGCTCGTCGTATGACATGCAAATATTTAATTTCCTTAACCGACTTTGGCGTCACGT
This sequence comes from Rhodocyclaceae bacterium, assembly GCA_036273835.1. Classification (GTDB taxonomy): domain Bacteria; phylum Pseudomonadota; class Gammaproteobacteria; order Burkholderiales; family Rhodocyclaceae; genus DASUGV01. The sequence goes on along the minus strand of DASUGV010000062.1, from coordinate 3,620 downwards.
GGGCACGCTTACTTCAATCGCTCGTACGACACGGATATCTACTTGGTGGTTTCGGTGGTCGTCAACAAGCGTTATAACACTGTCATTTTGATCGCTGCCATCGACGCTTACATATGTGGTGCGATTGTTATCTTCATGCTCTGTCTCATTATCGCTTGGGGTTTGTAAAACGGTGATGTGATAAGTGGTTTCGCGATACCTGTAGCGCGCGGTAAAGCGCTTCCACTCGGGTGGAATACATGGCGCGACAGTGAGTTTATCTATTTCAAGTTTCAATCCCAGCAGCGATTCGACGATCAGGCGGTACATCCAGCCTGCCGAACCGGTGTACCAGCTCCAGCCGCCGCGACCTGTGTGCGGCGCGACGCCATACACATCGGCGGACATGACATACGGTTCAGTCTTGTAGGTTGCGATGCTCTTGCGCGACGAGCCATGATTCACCGGATTGATCATCGTCAAGAGCTCCCAAGCACGCTGGCTGTCGCCCAGGGCGGCGAATGCCATCGTCGTCCAGATGGCGGCGTGCGTGTATTGACCACCGTTTTCGCGGACACCAGGCACATAACCGCGAATGTAGCCAGGGTCCTGATTCGATTTATCGAAGGGCGGCGTAAGCAATTGGATCAGCGCATGATCGCGACGCACAAGGCGCTGATAAACAGCATCCATCGCCGTGTGCGAACGTTCGGCATCGCCGGCACGCGAAAGCACCGACCAGCTTTGCGAGATCGAGTCGATCTGACATTCCTCGCTGCTTGCCGACCCAAGCGGCGTGCCATCGTCGAAATAGGCGCGGCGATACCAGGCGCCATCCCACGCGTTTTGCTCGATGTTCTGACGCAATTTTGCGCCTTCATCCACGCAACGCTGTGCGAACGTTTCATCGCCATGAGCACGTGCGAGCTTGGTGAATTGCGCGAGCACTTCGTATAGGAAAAAAGCTAGCCAAACACTCTCCCCTTTGCCTTCCCTGCCAACACGGTCCATGCCGTCGTTCCAATCGCCGGAGCCCATCAAAGGCAATCCATGCGCACCGAAACGAAGGCCATGCTCGATGGCGCGCACGCAATGCTGATAGAGCGAAGCCGTCTCGAACGAACGAACCGGCAGGTCGTAATACGAATCGTCTTCCGCATTGACTGGACGACCTTCGAGAAAGTAGATGGGCTCCTCCAGCACGCCGGTATCGCCTATGCATTGGACATATCTGCACGTAGCCAGCGGCAGCCACAGATAGTCGTCGGAGCAGTGTGTCCTCACGCCGCGCCCTGCGGGAGGATGCCACCAATGCTGTACGTCGCCCTCCAGAAACTGCCGGCTGGCGCACAGCAGTAGCTGTTCTCTCATCAGACGGGGCTCCGCATAAATCAACGCCATGGTGTCCTGCAACTGATCGCGGAAACCAAACGCGCCGCCCGATTGGTAATAGCCGCTACGCGCCCACAAACGGCATGCCATCGTTTGATACAGGAGCCAACCATTGGTAAGAATATTGAGAGACTGATCGGGCGTGTCGACGTGCACAGCGCCCAGCGTGTGCTGCCAATAGTGCCGCACCGCGTCCAGTGTGCCGCGCGCGGCCGCATGGCCTTTGAAGCGTGCGACGAGTTGATGAACCGAATCGGCGCTGCCGGCGTCCGTATCGCGTCCTGCGCCGAGCCTGAAGACGATCTCCTTCTCGTGTCCGTCCATTAATTCAAATGGAATATTGATCGCCGCGCAAGGATCCAGCGCCGCACCGGTTTTTCCAGACAGTCGCGTACGCCGCATGGCGGAAGGACTACGCAGCGTACCGTTACGCCCGATGAATGAAGCGCGATCGCAGGTGATCGTTCGCGTCATTTCATCGGTATCGAAAAATGCCACATAGTCCGCAAATTCGCTGCTATAGCGATTGCGTGCGAACAGCGCACCGCTTTTCGGATCGACATCGGTAGTCACCTGCATGGTCGATTTATGCCGCAGATCGCCCAATACCCATTCGACATAACCTGTGGCGGAAAGTCTGCGTGCGCGGCCGGACTCGTTGCGCACCCTGAGCACCGAAAACTTGACCGCTGCGTTCAAAGCCACATAGACCGTAAGCTCCGAACGAATGCCGCCTTCAACGTGCTCGAACACGCTGTAACCGAAACCATGACGGCTCACATAGGGCGTTTCGCCCCGGCACGGCAACGGCGTCGGCGACCAGAAGTAGCCGCTCTCTTCGTCGCGCAAATAACAGGCTTCACCGCTGACGTCGCTCACCGGATCGTTATGCCAAGGGGTTAGCCGGAATTCGTGCGCGTTTTCGCTCCAGGTATAGGCCGAGCCGCTTTCCGAAATGACGCTACCGAAGTGCGGGTTGGCCAATACGTTAGACCATGGCACAGGCGTCGTTTGATCGACCTCCGGCTTGATGACGTACTCGCGGCCATCAGAAGCGAAGCCGCCGAGGCCGTTGAAAAAACTCAGATCGTGCGCTTCGGATAGCGCCGACGATATCGTCGAAGATATCGTGGAAGAATCGCGGCTGTGGCTACGTGTCGGCACAAGGCGTGGCACGCGCGCTTCGACGCCGGCGCGTGTGTTGATCTGCGCAGCCAGCGTTCCGCGCGCATCGGAGATGATGGCGCGCGCAACCGACTGCATCAGGATGCGATCCTCATTGGCAATCTGATCGGCGGGACGCACGAAGATTCCACCTGGACGATCTATGACATTGGCTTCAACACCGGCGGCGATCATGCCGGTGATTTGATCTTGCAATTGTTGGCGATAGCCGGCGTGGTCCTCGTTCCAGATCACCAGATCAACGATCAGACCTTTCAGGCGCCAATAAGCGCGCGCTTGCACGAGCTGGCGCACCAGATCGATATTGTCGAGATTGGCGATCTGTAACAGCACGATGGGTAAATCGCCTGAAATGGCATAACCCCAGAGGCCGGATTGACCACGGCGATTACGCAGAATGATGCTGGCTTCCGCTCGCAGCGCAGCGTTGGAATACAGCACCGAGCCAGCCAGACGGCCATACAGCTGCGCATCGGCTTCCGTCGCGTTGATTTGCCGCAACACGACTTGACTGTGCGTCCAGGCCAACTCGAATACGCGATCCGCCAAGCGCCGGTCCTGATATTTATCGACCAGGCTCAAAGCGATTTCGCGCGTCTCCGCAACGCCCGAAACGAGATCGATCGTCGCGGTTTGTTCGGGTTCCAGCGTAATCCGATAGCGAATGGCCACGATCGGATCGAGCACCGAGCCTGCACTACCGGACAAACTCTTCGGCTCGCTCAGCGCGTGCGGCGACGCGGCGGAATGACCGCGGCCGATGAAGCGCATGCGATCCGTTTCGTACGAGGCCTTGCCGACGCTGGCGCCATGCACCACCATCAGATGCAGCATCCATGGCGGATGCTCGGCTTGCGAGCGCGGGCGGCGCGTGCACAGAATCGCGTGCTTGTCATCGAGGATTTCCGTTTGCACGAACAGATTGCTGAAAGCCGGATGTGCGGCATCCGCCGCGGCGGGCGCCAATACGACCTCGGCATAACTGGTTACTTCGATGGTGCGGCGCGCGCGCGCGCGATTGGTGATGTGGATGCGGCGCAGCTCGATGTCATCTTCTGGCGACA
>DASUGV010000061.1:0-2785 GCA_036273835.1 Rhodocyclaceae bacterium | reverse complement strand
TCCAACTCCGGCCCATCGCCGGCACATGCTTTTGCGGCGGCGGTTCAGCCCGTTGCGCAAACGACGATCCAAACGGATACCCAAGGTCTGGCCGCAGATGACGTCGTCATTCACACCGGCAGCGGCGACCTGCCTGCATATCGCGCCGTGCCGGCTGTTGCGCCGGCAAATGGCGACAAGCATCCCGTCATTCTCGTCGTGCAGGAAATATTCGGCGTGCATGAACATATCCGCGACGTCGCACGCCGTCTGGCCAAGCTCGGCTATCTGGCCATCGCGCCGGAGCTGTATTTCCGCCAGGGCGATCCTTCGAAGATCGACAGCATCGACGAGTTACGCGAGAAGGTCATTTCAAAGGTGCCCGACACGCAAGTGCTGGATGATCTCGATGCGTGCGTCGCATGGGCCGCAGCCAACAATGGCGATGTTGATCGTTTGGGCATGACGGGTTTCTGCTGGGGCGGACGCATCACCTGGCTTTACGCGGCACGCCAGCCGCGCCTCAAAGCCGCAGTAGCCTGGTACGGAAAGCTGGTCGGCCCCACTCATGCATTGAGCCCGAAAAATCCAATCGATGTGGCGGCCCAACTCAAGGCGCCGGTACTCGGTCTATATGGCGGCAAGGATCAGGCGATTCCGCTGGAATCCGTCGAGACTATGCAAATGGCATTGAATGCTTCCGCCAATCCTTCGACGATTCATGTCTATCCGGATGCGGGACATGCGTTCTTGGCGGACTACCGGCCGAATTACCATCAGTCTTCCGCTGAAGATGGCTGGCGCCGCATGCAGGCATGGTTCAAACAACATGGGATATGAGGCCCATTCATTTGGCATAGCCGGTTCATGAACACTCACGAATCCTTCCAGCGCGCCCCCGGCGCGCCCAAACTGCCGACAACGCCGTTACGTTTCATCTGGTATTTCATCTGGCTGAAGCCATGGTGGTATGGCGCGATGGTCGTGGTCGAAACGGCGCACGCCACCTGCGGCATTCTCATGCCTTATGCATTGAGTCAGATCATCAAAGCCGTGACGCGCACGCAGGGGCATTCGATGGCGCTGGTGCAAAGCCTGTCATGGCCGTTGACCTTGTTTCTGCTTCTGTCTGTCGGCGAGGTGCTGTTCGGCCGCGCTGGCGGCACCATGCAAGTGTTGCTCGGTCCGCCGCAACGTCAGACGGTGACGCGCGCGATCTACGCTTACCTGCAACATCACTCCTATCGTTACTTCAGCAACAACTTTGCCGGCGCGCTTGCGCATCGCATCAGCGAAACGTCGATGGGCGTCAATCAAACGGTGTGGGCGATCATTTTCGATTTCTGGCCGATCGCCATCGTATTCGGCGTATCGATCAACTTGCTCTACCACGCGCATCATATGCTTGCCGGGTTCGTATCGATCTGGGTTGTGCTGTTCGTCGGATTTTCTTATTGGCTGGCAACGAAAGCTCAGCCGCATGCGGTGAATGCCGCCGCAGCGCGCAGCGAAACCACCGGCAAGGTCGTCGACTCGGTGACCAACCTTACGAGCAGCAAACTGTTTGCGCGCTTAGGCTTCGAGCGTAGCTATCTCGACAATCGTCTGCACGAAGAATTGCGCATGGTGCGCAAATCCAACTGGTATTCGGAACGGGTACGCTGGTTTCAGTTCATCTCTGCCGCAGCGCTCAAAGTAGGTATCCTCTATTACGCGCTCAACTTGTGGGGCGCAGGCGAGATCGGCGTGGGCGACTTCGTCATGGCAACGAGCTTGTCGCTGCTCATCATCAACGAAGCGCGTAATCTTAGCCGCCGTTTTCTCGAGTTCTTCGAATTCGTTGGCAATGTGTCCAATGGCGTCAACACCATCGTGCGTCCGCACGAGCTGGTGGATAGGCCGGATGCGAAACCCGCGCGCATATCCAGCGGAGCCATCGAGTTTCGCAATATCGACTTTGGCTACTCGCCGGACAGAAAAGTTTTCACCGGTCTCAACGTCAGCATTCGCGCGGGCGAGCGCGTTGGGCTGGTCGGTTCTTCGGGTTCGGGCAAGTCGACCTTCGTCAGCTTGATTCTGCGCATGTACGATCCGCAGGACGGCGCGATACTGATCGATGACGTAGATATCCGCACCATGACTCAAGACTCGCTGCACGAACAGCTCAGCCTGATTCCGCAGGATCCGAATCTGTTCCATCGCAGCCTGCTCGAAAACATTCGCTATGGCCGTCTCGAAGCGAGTGAAGAAGAAGTGACGGAAGCCGCGCGCAAGGCGCACGCGCATGAGTTCATTGCGCAGATCAAGGATGGTTATGCCTCGATGGTCGGCGAACGGGGCGTAAAACTTTCAGGCGGTCAGCGCCAGCGTATCGCTATTGCACGTGTCATATTGAAGAACGCGCCGGTATTGATTCTCGACGAAGCCACTTCCAGCCTCGATTCGATCACCGAGCAAGCCATCCAGGAAACCCTGGACGAAGTGATGCAAGGCAAGACGGTAATCGTTGTTGCGCACCGCCTATCCACCATTGCGCATCTGGACCGCATCTTGGTGTTCGATGGCGGACGCGTCATCGAAGACGGCTCGCATGCGCAATTGCTTGCGCGGCAAGGCGCCTACTATCGTTTGTGGAGCCGACAGGCCGGCGGCTTCTTGCCCGAGGATGTAGGTGGCGATCATCCCGGCGGCCCGACCGCATCGCCCACAACCGGCGTGCTCGACGACAGGCTGACCGTCGACGAAAATATCCGCGACGCGACACCCAATCCGGAACCGGCCGGACCCGTGCAGACCGCGACAACAT
>DASUGV010000060.1:0-4928 GCA_036273835.1 Rhodocyclaceae bacterium | reverse complement strand
GGGTCAGGCACAACTCCAAACCAAACGTAGTCACATCGCAGCCACAAGGTAAACAAGGCTATTTTGTTATCTGCGATAGTTATACTTTAACCGTCAAGGCAAAATTGTCAACTGGCTTAGTGAACCGCTATGTCATTTTCCGAAAAGGGAAATGTCACCTAAATGCACTTAACCCTCAATAATTATGGGGATGAGACAGTTATGGTGAACAGCGTCAAGTGTTAGCGCAGCTTCCCCATGTAGGTCTGCCGTGCCATTGAACTAGTAAGGCTGGTCAACATAGTTTGACCAGCTCAACTCGATGACGACCGTACGAGTCCAAGGTCTTTTTTCGAAGTCGCGGAAATGAAGAGTTGATCGATCACTGTAACTTACAGCGGACGTAGTTAAGCAAATATGTTATCGGCATATCACTAATTGCCTTGGCAGGAAAACTGTTCAAAAAAGACACGGAGAAAGGTATTCGATTAGAACAATGCCATTTAAAAAAGCGAAAAGCTCTTTCGATGGAGCGTACTTGTATTGAGACCTTACTCTGTCCTTGTTTGAATGAAATGATGAGGAACGGATATACAGCTATTTGTGCAAGCACAGCGCTCCTACTGCAACTACATGTATAAGAAAAGTAAAAAGGGATGACGTTCAACGTCATCCCTAGTTGAAATTAAAAACAAGATGCTACTTAAGATGAGTCCAGGCGACGCATAGATCAATGCTTCATGATTTTGATCTTGCGTTGGCTTGTGGAAACATCTGACAAGGCCTTATGCAGTCCGACTTAGAATGTTTGCCACACCCATGATGTCGAAGTGGAACTGGGAGCCAGCGCACTATTGTTAATTGATTGCTGGAATACCGAACCGGAAGTGTTTTCCACCCAGACGAGCGGACCACTAGGAAATGTGCCAGGAGGTACCATCATGCGGCCAGCCCGGCTGGAAGCGAATCATCCCGCCCCAATTTGCCGAGGCAACACCAAAGTGCCAGCGACCGTCTCTCGTATCAAAATAATAGACAGCTACTGCTATCGTACCAGTGGTGACTAGCTGAGGATTATTATTGTTAAGGTAGATTGTGCAATTGCTAAAATTCTCGTCATCATCCCTGCAGATCGGATTATCGTTTCCAAGTAAGTGGTAACGAGCCCGTTGCCGTGCATATAAATGTGGTTAACCCAAGCTTCATTGGTTTGTACTAGGGTTACGCCCGTTGTGCCATGCAGAACGTCGGGAATTGACGCAAGGTTGGGAACGTGTCCCGCCGAGCCTTTCGGCCCAGAACCAAAAAACAATATTGTAAAGGTTAGATTACTCACCCATGGTTGATTGCCATTTATCTGTTGAATCATGAGTGTTTCACCCAATGCATTTGCCGCATTGAATGACAACATTAATGTCACTGCTGCAAACAACCTTAAAATACTTAATTGTAAGAATTTCATTTCTACATCTCCTCGTGGATGCCCAACGCGCCGCCCGCGCGTTTGACGTTATCCGTATCCGCTTTCGCTTTGGCGGTAAGTGCAGAAACGGTGATCGGCACAAGACCATTGCTTCATTGAAGGGCTACAAGTTGTTAAGTTTATAAGTGAACAAACGGTTACCATTGTGCAGTAACCATCTGTGCTGTCATCACTAGATCTAGTGATACGGCCTAATTCTTAACAAGCCTTGCGGGTATGGGTGCGCGAAACTTCGATGACACGGTCAGTCTGCTTTACGACTCAATATTGGAGTCTGCTCTCTGGCCTCAGGCTTTGGCGGCAATGGCGGCGTTTGGTAGCGCGGAGCATGCCGCGCTAAATGATTTTGACTGTCAGCAGCGCATAGTATGCCGTACCTTTCAATACAACATCGATGAGGCATGGGCGCGCGAATACCTCGAAAAGTACTGTCGATAGATATCCGTATTCCCCATATCCTTGCGCATACCGGCACTCGAATGTGGAGCGATCGCGTCGCATTCGACAAGGAGATACGCACTCACCATCCGGTCTATCGTGACTATTTGAACAAGCGCGGCATAAAGGAATGTTTGCACGCCAAGCTTGCCGAAGAGGGCAACCGTTCGGGCCTCAACAGATGCAGCGACGAAATGGCAACGGATGAGCAGCATCAAGTGCTATCGCGCCTGCTCCCTCACGTTCGGCCGTGCCTTCAACATCTCGCGGCGCTTCATCATGCTCGCCGAGCATGCGCAAGCTGGATATGGATATGCCTTGCTCGATACATTGCCGGAACCCGTTGCCACGGTTAGCCGCAGCGGGCATGTAAAAAATGCAAACGCGGCATTCGAGCGATTGACGAATAATGCCATCGACATAAAGCTGAGCCAGGGAACAATTGTCTGCGGCGATCCAGCTACTCAGCGCCGCTTACGTCAAGCGTTGTCGCAAGCGCATGCACTGGCGTTTCGAGAACCGATAGCGAATGGTCGTATGACACTTACATTCACCATTCCGGATGGTAGGCACAATCTGCGTGTGAGTGTTGCGCCGATTCCGCCAGCCTTTGGCGTTCACGGTAGTGATGCTCCCGGCGCATTGATCAAGATGGTCGTCCCGTCATTGCCACCTGATCCCGCCGTGCTGATTCGAAGTTTGGGTTTGACCTCCGCTGAAACGCGTCTTGCTTGCGAGCTCATGTCGGGCGGACGCGGACCGGAGATTGCAAAGCGCCTGGGCATTTCCTTGAATACCGTCAATACTCAGCTCGCCGGAATCTATGGCAAGACAAAAACAAATTGCCGCGCGGATTTGATGGTGCTTCTTGCCGGATTGCCGCGATGACAAGGGAATGCTTCCGGCGAGGCTAGCAGGTAACTGATGTGCAGAACGATGTCATACGCAATCGTTCAGCGGCCGTAGCACAAATCTCGCAGTCATCAAATAACAGTAATGTCCAACCACCCATCCGGGCACTATCAATTTCGGGTGTCATTGTGTTTCAATGCACACTCGCGCTTCGGCATATGGTTTGATCGGCGCGAACGCAAAATCCGCTCAAAATCCAGGAGACACAATCATGCGCCGCTCAATGATCTGCATCATCGCTTCGAGTATGTTAATGGCATCTTTGAGTGCCGGCGCAACTTCCTTCACCGCCAACTATGTTTTTGGCGACAGTCTGTCCGATGTCGGCAACGACTACCTTGTTACCGGCGGGCAAGTACCTTTCGCCGGCGGCTACAACAACGGACGTTTCTCCAACGGCAATAACTATGTCGACTATCTGGATGCATCACTCGGTCTCGCCGCGCCGACGCCGTCGGTATCTGGTGGCACCGATTACGCCTATGGCGGCGCGCGCACTAGTTCGAACGCACTGAGTGACCTAAACGCTGCCTTCAATACGCTGAATTTCAACAACGAGATCGCCACCTTTGCCGCCGCTCACCCGGCCGCCGATCCTGCCGCGCTCTACACGGTGTTCATGGGCGCCAATGATGTGTTCGCCGCGCTGACAATGAGTGCGCCCGATGCGCAGACCTACCTGCAACAATCAATATATGACATTGGCACAGGCGTCGATACGCTTGTTGCGCTCGGTGCACGCAACATCCTGCTGCCCAACGTGCCCGATCTCGGCCTTACGCCACGTATCGATGCATCATCAAAAACCGCCGTGTCGGCAGTCACCGCGCAATTCAACGCAGGCGTCGCGCTCTCCATAGACGCCATCGCCGCGGCCAACCCGGACGTGCACTTCTATCGCTTCGATACCTACGCTGCGCTGGATGACGTGGTCAACAATCCCTCAGCCTTCGGCATGGCCAACGCCACCACCTCCTGCTTCAGCGGCACCATCACCAGCCCTTTCGGCACGACGTGCAGCACGCCCGACACCTACGTGTTCTGGGATGACATCCACCCGACCACCGCGATGGACAAGGTTCTCGCCAACGAGATGGTCGCAAGCATCGCGAGCGTGCCAGAGCCCAGTGCATGGTTGATGTTGTTGGCTGGACTAAGCGTGTTGATGGTGTTGTATAGCCGTACTGACGTACGCTTGGGAAAAAATTGCTTCTATGCAATTGGAATATTCTGAGGAATGCGCTTGCCCATGCTGACCCGCTTCTCCACCGCATAGCCCAGAGATTCATAAAACGAAGCTACGTTTTCGTTACCGTCCGCCAGCTGAAGATTTATCTTCATGCAGCCCAACTTGGTCAACGCGCTTTCTGCATAGGCGACAAGCGCCGAGCCAATCCCTTTCTTTTGATACAAAGGATTCACGGCAACCGAATACAACCAGCCGCGATGTCCATCGTAGCCCGCCAGAATAGTGCCGACGACAATGTTCTTGACGAGGGCAACAAAAAACAGATCGTCCTGTTCGGCAAGCTTCTTGTCGATTACCAAACTTGGAGCATTGTGAGCAGCCTCGTAGCCGAAAACCGTCTCCCAGAGATGAATGACTTGGACGCGATGGGTTTTGTCCACGTATGAAACGATTAATGACATGGCAATATAATGACGATGTGCTTAGCGCGAGAAGACGTATGTCTAGTACGCCTGAGCGCCTTGTTGAATAACTTGCTATTGAATAGCCGCGCTTACAAGGCGATAACCAATATCCAGACTATTTTCTAAACGCAGAGATGCGTGCCTTCGCTGCCATGCCCCGCTAACAATATCTTGCTGAAGCATTTTGACGCGCTCTTCCACATTCGGTATGCGCGAAAATGAGGACATGCCGGAACGTACCTTCGCATCGAGATAAGCGGACGGCCTTTGCCAATAAGCGCCTAAGAATCCGTCCACGCAATCTGCCGGAATCGGAATTGGTTTGATGGAGACGGCGCCGAGAGTTGATTGAATTTCTTTCATAGTAGGGAAGATAGCTCGGTCAAGTTCCAGGAGTTCAGGAAAATAATCCTGTATCAACCAAAACCCTTCCGATTCTGGATCCCACGTCAGAAGACTAACC
>DASUGV010000059.1:0-7116 GCA_036273835.1 Rhodocyclaceae bacterium | reverse complement strand
GGCAAGAAACAGCAGCGCTCGACAATCCCTATCTAACGCAAACGGCCCGCTGCCATGGCTTCGATGTATATGGTCAAATGCTCGGCCAGGCCAAGTGGATCGACATGCTTTTTCTGCTCTTTGCCGGCGAAGCACCCAGCGCGGCACAAGCACGCGTGCTGGAAGATCTTGCCGTAGCGCTGGCTAATCCTGGACCGCGCGAAGCCTCTGTACATGCCGCCATGTGCGGTGGTGTGGCGGGCTCTCCCGCCGCGGCCTGTTTGATGGCAGCACTGGCTGTCGGCGCAGGAAAAGTCGGGGGAGGACGGGAAGTATTTCTTGCCATGAGCGCCTGGCAGGCTGCAGGTGCGAATACCGCCACGCTCGTCCGTGAATTCGCCGCCAGCACGCAAACCGGTTTGGAGGTATGGCCGCAAACGGATCAGTGGCCGGGATTCGAGCCTCACAACCAACATGCCGCATTGCCTGTGCGGCAAACGCTCGCGCGACTCGCGCTCCACAGTCCAGGGCAAGCGCTACCTTATCTGGCTGCGCAACACACCGTACTTGAAGCGCGTTGCGGCCATGGACTTGCGCTATCGGGCGTCGCAGCCGCCGCCTTTCATGACATTGGCATGAGTCCTGCGCAAGGCGAAATGCTTCATCTGCTGCTGCGTCTGCCCGGCGCGGCAGCGCATGCGCTGGAACAACGTGAGACGGGTTACAAAAACTTTCCCTTCGGCAGCATCGATTTGCAGAACGATCCGGACGCTGCCGATGCAATACATGCGAATAGCATACAAGCATGAGCAGACATTCCGTAGAACATCCACTCGATCCGTACAACGGCGCATTGCCGACACGCGCGGGCGCCGTCTTTCCGGGACAACGTGCGGTCTTTCGAGGTTGTGACCTGCACCGCGATCTCGCTGAGGCAGAGTGGCTCGACATCTACCTGTTTTCCGTCGCCGGGCGCAGATACACCTCAGCACAATTACGATTGTTGGGTGCAATCTGGAGCTACACGAGTTATCCCGATACACGCTTGTGGAACAATCGCGTTGCCGCTCTCGCCGGCTCCACGCGCAGCACGGGCAATCTCGGACTTTCGGCGGCGCTTGCAGTTTCCGAGGCGGCCATCTTCGGAAGACAAATCGATTTTCGTGCAATGGATTTTTTGCATCGGGCCATGCAGATAAAAGCGCGCGGAGGGTCGCTTCAAAAATGCATCGAAACCGAACTGCATGACAAACGAAGCATGGCAGGATACGGCCGTCCGCTCGTATCGGGCGATGAACGAATCGGCCCGATCATGGCGTTGGCTCGCAAACTGGATTTGGCTGATGGGCCCTATCAACTACTCGCGCGCGAAATCGAAGAAATTCTCCTTGCAGGACGTTGGCGCCTGCATATGAATTATGCGGGCTTGGCCGCCGCGCTTTGCGCAGACCTGGGTCTGTCGCCGCGCGAATACTATTTATACCTATACCCTGCTTTCCTGGCCGGCATGGTTCCGTGCTATCTCGAAGCAATGGATAAACCCCCTGCGGCCATCATGCCGTTACGAATCGAACAAGTGACTTACACGGGTCAACAGGCCCGTGAATGGATCGCTTCGAAGGAATAAATGGCTGCAAACTAATATTGGAAACAATCGGATAGCTTGCTTAACTAAAGTAATACATCGGCAACCGTTGCAAACTCGTGTAAATTTGCCCCCGCGGGGACAAACAAGAAAGGGGGCGCAATGCGGCATCAAGCAATACGCAGGCAAGTCTTTTCGATCGTGCTGCCAACAATACTGATTGTTGTGCCGCAAATTTCCCTGGCTCAGTCAGGCGATGATGAAGATCTAGCGCAGGTATACGGCGACAAATCCGTTGTGCTGGTAGCGACGGGTAACGCGCAGCCGATCGCTCGCGCGCCTTCGGTGGCCACTGTCATCACTGCGGCCGACATCGAAGCAATGGGTGCGCGCGACATCGACGAGGTACTCGAACAAGTGCCGGGTCTGCATGTTTCGCGGTCATTCCTCGACCAAAATCCTATTTACACAATCCGCGGCATTGATACTCAATTCAATCCGCAAGTGCTGATACTCATCAATGGCATTCCGATCACGAGCGTGTTTTCCGGCGATCGCGGCAATGTTTGGGGCGGCATGCCGGTCGGCAATATTGCACGCATCGAAGTGATACGCGGCCCCGGCTCCGCTTTGTACGGTGCCGATGCGTTGACGGGCGTCATCAGCATTTTCACCAAGACACCTACCGATACGCCAGGGACCAAAGTGTCGGTTGGGTATGGCAGTTTCAATACGTTTGACACGTCCATGCGGCACGCCGGCACCTATGGCGATATCGGATTCAGTTTATATATGCACACCAGTCACACCTCCGGACAGGACTCGCACATAAATTCCGACGCGCAGACATCTCTGGATCAAGTGTTCGGAACAAATGCCTCGCATGCCCCCGGGCCGATGAGCATGGGCATGCACGGCGTCGATACCGGTTTGGACATGCGCTACAAATCTCTGACTTTTCGCGCCAGCTATAAAAAACGCGATGACGTTGGTGATGGAACGGGTGTCGCGAATGCGCTCGACCCAGATGGGCGCAGCTCGACCGAACGTTATACCGCTGACATAACGTGGAGCGAACCACAGATCGCAAAAGACCTGTCAACGACAGTACAGGCAAATTTTTATAATCTTCACGAAAATTCCGAACTCAACTTGTTTCCGCCCGGCGCATTCGGCGGCGCGTTTCCGGATGGCGTGATTGGCGATCCCGAAAAATGGGAACGTCATACAGGCCTATCCGCTTCCGCCAGTTACGTCGGCTTGAAAGATCATCGCGTTGGCACGGGCGTGGGTTACATCAAGGAAGATCTGTACCGAATTCACGAAGAGCGCAACTACGTGCTGGGCGCGCTGGGACCGACACCCTTAGGCGGGCTGGTAGACGTATCGGACACGGCACCTTTTCTGCGTCCGCATAGCCGCATCGTCCGCTACGGCTATCTGCAAGACGAATGGCAACTAGCGCGTGACTGGGCGCTGACAGCGGGCGTGCGGCACGATGATTACTCCGATGTTGGCGGCACGACGAACCCACGTGCTGCGCTGGTGTGGGATGCCGCCTACAACGTGACAGCCAAGATCCTGTACGGACGGGCGTTCCGTCCCCCTTCATTTACGGAGTTGTATAACATCAACAATCCTGTCGCGACAGGCAATGCTGATGTCAAACCCGAAACGATTGAAACAACCGAGAGCGCGGTGCTTTGGCAAGTGTCGGACAAATTGCAGCTCGGCGTAAATGCCTACCGATTCAAAATGCGCGATATCCTACGTTTTGTTCCGAATGCCGATCCGACCACAGGCAACACTGCCGAAAACGCAGGCTCGCTGCGCGGTGATGGTATGGAAGTCGAGGCAACATGGGATGCACTGAGCACTTTGCGTTTGAGTGGAAATCTTTCGCTGCAACATACCTATGATCCGGCAACGGGTCTGGATCCGGGCGACGCACCCAAACGTCATGCCTATATGCGTGCAGACTGGCAATTCACCCAGGGTTGGTCGCTTGGACCCGCGATCGACTGGGTATCGGGACGTGCTCGCGAACCGGGCGATACGCGCCCCAAAATTCCGGATTACACATTGGTAGATCTTGCGCTACGCTCGAACACATTGGCCGATCACTGGACTATCGCCCTAACGATTAAGAACCTATTCGACACCGACGCATTTGAGCCCAGCCCGGCCCCCGGCCTCATTGCCGACGATTTTCCCTTACCTGGACGCACCGCCTTTTTGCAAGGCTCATACGCCTTCTAAGTTCCATCCCACGCATGCAGCTTCCGGCCTTTCGCCTACCACTTCTGCGTCATTCACTTGACATAATTGCGCAGCGCCAGCGTTATCGCACACATCTGCTGGTTTTGGCGATGCTACTGACTTGCCATGCAAGGTTTGCGCAAGCAGCGAACATTGATTTCATGAGTTGGGATGCGGCCTTCGCTGCAAACAACAATACGGGCGCTGTGCAAAATGCCAAGACATTTCGATCGACTAACGATTATCTAAAAATCGCGACGGACGAGACCGACACGCACTTCCGAACGGCACAAACGATCCAACTCGCTGCGGCGGACACGCCTAGCAATACCATAGCAGTGGTCTATCCCGATATCGGCGAGCCGTTCCGCAGCGTTTTCAGCCAGATATTGGAGGGCATCGAAAATCGAGCCAAATCGCATGTCATCAGCATACGCGTCCTGAATAATACGAGCCCGCAAGATGTCTCGAGCGAGGTGCGCAAGCAGGATGCACGTGTAGTCATTGCGCTGGGACGTGGCGGCCTGAAAGCCGCTGCGGCGCTGGAAGCCAATATTCCAATCGTGGCCAGCGCAATCATCAATGCGCCGGACAGCGACCCCAAGCCTGTCATGGTGTACAGCCTCGCACCCGACCCCGGCTTGCTGTTTGCCAAACTCAAAACACTGTCTCCAAGCATTCGCCGGATATTCGTCGTGCATGAACCGGAGCAGAATGGTTGGCTTATGCGCATGGCAAAGGATGCCGCGCGCGCTCAAGGTCTGGAGCTGGTGCGCTACGACGCGACCGACCTGAAAGCCGCCGTCAAGAATTATCAAGATATCTTTGCCATGGCGGACGCCCGCCACGATGCGATCTGGATTCCCCAAGATAGCATCTCGGCAGAAGATTCGACCGTGCTGCCTTTCGTGCTGGAAGAATCGTGGAACCGATCATTGACCGTATTCTCCAGTTCCGTATCGCACGTTCGGCGCGGTGCGCTGTTTGCGCTTTACCCGGACAACGTTGAACTAGGCCGCAAGTTGGCGGCGTCGGCGCTGTCGCTGACAAGTTCATCACCACCCGTGGCGAAAGGCAGCATACAAGCCTTGCAACAGGTTTCGGTCGCGCTGAATACGCGTACGGCCAGTCACCTGGGTTTGAGCATCAACGTTAAAGAGCAAGGCATCGATTTGATTTTTCCGACGCCTTAGTACAACGGAATAGCGCCATGACGAAACACATGCTTCGATGATCAGTTTGCTTGCCCAGCTACGCGGTGCCACATTCCGCCGACAAATTTCACTGACCGTCGCCGGAGGCGTGCTGCTGCTCACCATATTTGCATCGCTGGCCAGTTCGCTGCAGGGCGCGCGCCGCATTCGAGATACCTTGCTTCATCAAGGCGCCAATGTCACCGGTAATCTTGCCGAGCAAAGCCGCCTGGCACTCCTATTCGGTTCCGCCGAAAACGCCAACGATGCGTTGCAGGCAACCCTGGCATTTCCGGATGTCATAGCGGTGGAAATCGTCGACGTGACCGGCAACGTTCTCGTGCGCAAAGCCAAGCGAGAAGGAGAACAGCCATTCGTCGTGGGTACGCCGAAGCTGGTGTCGAACAATGTCGCGCTGACATTCGAGAATGACGACGTGTGGAGCTTCAGCGCACCCGTCGTTACCGAAAGCAACGATGACTCGCCATTTGAAACGAACGAACGTAAAAAAGAAACGCTGGGTGTCGTTCAGGTCATGCAGAGCAAGGCCACATTGAAGAGCCTTCGCAATAGCATCTTTCTGACCAATTTCCTTGTTTCGACATTATTTGCGCTGCTTTTTCTGGTCGCCATCCGGGCCTTGACAAAACGGCTTACTCGCCCGCTCAACGACCTGGCCGACAGCATGGCGCTGGCTGAAAGCGGCGAACGAAGTGTGCGAGCACCCCTTCACGGCGCGCGCGATCTCGTCGTCATGGCGCGCGCTTTCAATCGCATGATAAGCGTGCTGGAAGACCGCGAACGCGAACTGATCGAATCGCGCGACGTCGCCATCGCATTCGCGCAACTCAAATCCCAGTTCGCCGCGACGGTCAGCCACGAAATCCGGACTCCGCTCAATGGCGTGATCGGCACACTCGATATGCTCATGGCATCAACGTTGCCGTCACGCCAGCATCAATTCGTCGAACTGGCCTGGGATTCGGCGCGCTATCTGCTCGACCTGATCAACGACGTACTCGATTTCTCCCGGCTGGAAGCAGGCAAAGTGGTACTGGACGCGCTGCCGCTGGATCTTGCCCAATTGATCGAAGGTGTCGTCGATACGCTGGCCTCGCAAGCGCATCAGAAAGGTCTCGAAATCGGCTATGCCATTGCCATGGACACGCCTGCACAACTCATCGGCGACGCAAGACGGTTGCGGCAGGTGTTGACCAATCTCGTCGGCAACGCCGTTAAGTTCACGCAGAGCGGCGAAATCGGCGTGCGTGCCCAGTATCTGCGACAGAACGGAGTTGAATACCTGCACATCGAAGTATTGGACACTGGGCCCGGCGTCGACTCCTCATTACATACGCATATTTTCGAATCCTTTACGCAAGGCGACGCGTTTTCGACGCGTCGCTTCGAAGGCAGTGGACTGGGCTTGGCCATCTGTCGAGAGCTCGTGAAGTTGATGAATGGCACCATTGGCGTAAACAGCCAGCTTGGCGAGGGAAGCAGTTTCTGGTTCCAGGTGCCCTTGCAAAGCATTGACAATCAAACTGTCGCCCCACGCTCTCCGGTAATCCAACGCGCGCTGATTGTGGATCGCAATGAAATCACGCACGAGTTCTGCGCCAGCACGCTGCCCAAGCTAGGTTTCTCCAGCGAACATTGCACCGAACTGGCTGCCGCCCGGCGCCTGCTGCATGACGCGCAGGACAGTGGGCGCCCCTATGACATTGTATTGGTTGATCACGGTATGGGCAGCACAGCGGAACAAGCGAATATGCCCAGCGAATTCACCGGCGCCGCGCACAAATGGATCGTCATGGCACCCCTGACGCAGCCGAATCCCACGGAATTTTCGACCTGGGATGCGGTGCTGCCCAAACCGCTGCGGATACAGCGTATGGCCGCTTGCCTACGCACCTCGGGCCAAGACAACATCATAGAGCACGCATCGCCTGCAATTCGCTTCAGCGGCGTCGTCCGCGTCCTGGTGGTCGAAGACAATCGCACCAATCAGGCCGTTACATTGGGCATGCTGAGCATGCTTGGCGCCACCGCAGAAATAGCCGTCGACGGACGTGCCGCCCTCGATGCTTTCGGCCGTCA
>DASUGV010000058.1:0-2108 GCA_036273835.1 Rhodocyclaceae bacterium | reverse complement strand
GTCAATTTCAACTCGCCCGGCTTGAGCCCTGCAATATTGACAATCGGCACTACGCCGCCAATCACGGTAGGGAATTGCATCATGCCTTGTTTGGCCAGATCTTGCGGTGTCAGAGGCATGTCGGACGCGCCAAAATCGACTGTCTTGGATGCGATTTGTTTGACACCACCACCGGAACCGATGGACTGGTAATTGACTTTATTGCCCGTGGATTTGCCATAAGCATCGGCCCACTTCACGTAAATTGGAGCCGGCAAAGAAGCGCCTGCTCCGGTGATTTCTGCCGCGCGGGATGCCACCGACAAAGCAACCGAGGTCAGGCCCAAACAAGCAGCCGCTAAAATACTGAGTTTTGTCTTGCGCATGATTGATCCTCATGGAGTGAGTGACAATGCCGGGTATAAGTCGTCGCAAGAAAACGAAAACTTATGACCGTATTGCGTAAGTCGCCGATCAGTAAAAATTTGTGAATTGACCGGAAACGCAACGGTGTCTACGGCGGGATTTGCAAATTCTGTAATCCGCCATGTGCCGATTGTCTAAAAGCCAATGACGCCTCGTCCTCACCTCGTATTTATCGGGCGTCTCGTCCGGTTACCTGCTTGATTCATCCGTTCGTCGTTGGTTCCTCGTTGGTCCAATCTCAGCCGTCTGGAATGATGCTTTCAGCGTAATCGGATAGCGCCGACAAAATGCCTAGCTGATGTTCATTCGCATGCTCGGCCAATCTATCGAGGGTGGCGCCGAATACATCCAGCGTACGCGCGCCACCTAGGCCATCGAATAATCGTCCGGCACGCAATTCTTCCCAGCGCGCAGCTTCCTGAGCATTCAGCGTCGCACGGAAATTGCGGGCGCGATACCGATGCAGCAATTCTTCAAGGCGGCCATCCTCAAAACTAACCCGTTCCAAGGCCAGCTTTTCCGGGGATAAATTGCGCAATCGAGCTAACAATCGTCTGTCATTATTGCCTATGAATCCGCCATACAAATCCGCATCGACATCCACTCGGCTGTCATCGCTGCGCTCATATACTGTGGTCCAGATAGCACGCATGTCAGGAGCATTTTGGCAGCTTTGCATGTGTTTCATCGCCACTGTCAGATTCAATCCCCATCGCTCAGCCATTTCAGGTGTCAAGGTTTTTAGATTGCCGACGACAATGGGCGACTTGTTGATGTGGATCCCCTTGATCGGCAGGCGGCTCTCCCCAATCGGTAGTTCGTCGTTCCGGGTGAACAAGCGGCGCCGGATTGCCTCGATATCCAAGGTGAATAATTCGCTCGGATCATGCGCAAGATCCCACACGATAAGTTCATTCTTGTTGGTCGGGTGTTCGGCCAGCGGCCACACGATGCTGATGCAACCACGTTCAGCCGGGAACATGCCGGAGACATGCAGAAATGGCCGCCGCTCGGGCCAACCTATTTCGGTCAACACCCGATCTTTCTTGCGCAGCGAAAAACAAAAATCGAATAGGCGCGGTTGCTTGTCGCGAATAAAGCGCGCAAGCGCAATCGTTGCCCGCACGTCCGATAGCGCATCGTGTGCCGTCGCATGTGCGATGCCATTTGCCGCGGTCAAATGCTCAAGTTTGAAGGACCGATTCCCTTCTTCGTTCAACGGCCACTCGATGCCCTCCGGCCGCAAGGCATATGTGGTGCGCACGACGTCCAGCAGATCCCAGCGGCTGCAATCGTTTTGCCACTCGCGCGCATACGGATCGTACAAATTTCGCCAAAGCAGAAAGCGCGTCACTTCATCGTCGAAACGAATCGTGTTGTAGCCCAGTCCGACCGTCCCTGGCGTAGCCAACGCTTCTTCGATACGCGCTGCGAACGCAAACTCGGGTAAACCTTTCTCGAGACATCGCTGCGGCGTGATGCCCGTAAGGAGAC
Organism: Rhodocyclaceae bacterium; assembly: GCA_036273835.1. Lineage (GTDB taxonomy): Bacteria > Pseudomonadota > Gammaproteobacteria > Burkholderiales > Rhodocyclaceae > DASUGV01. Next base: position 209 of record DASUGV010000058.1, on the reverse strand, counting down.
AGGACTCCGGGTCTGGCAGGTAGTCCGGTGCTGGCTGACAATAAATCATCAGCGGCTCGCCGATCTCCTCCAGTTTATCGTTGGTGCGTATGCCCGCGAACTGTGCAGGCCTGTCACGCCGCGTATCGAGACCGAAGGTTTCGTAATCGTGCCAATAGAAGCTTAGTGCATGCATGACGGCAGGAAAGATGTGACCTAAGCCGCGATGT
>DASUGV010000057.1:0-4955 GCA_036273835.1 Rhodocyclaceae bacterium | reverse complement strand
TAGCCCACAATGATCGGATACCGAATAAAAGGAGCATTACCCCACATGGCAAATATTCTGTTGTCGTAAAATTCGCATTCAACCAAGATATGGACTCGTTACCAGATTCCAGAGGACAAACTGACACACGCTTTGCCCATTGATTAAGGTGTGTAAACAATCAAAACAGCTTGTATCTACGTGACAAAACACACGTCAGTATGCAACAGAATATGTAATGATTTTGGCGATTTTTATAATTGAAACGGGATTCGGATTGCGAAGACATTCTGCATCGCATGTACGCGACATCGATTGCCAGATGGATAGCTTACAAGACGTTCGTTAATCTGAAACACGGGGCGTACGCTGGCACAATAACTAATGTCTATTATCACGCTTCAGGAAGAACGAAATATTCCCGAAGGCGTCTTGCGCGCACTTGCTGCGCCAGTCGTTTTATCGGACCTTGTCTGGTATCTAGCTGCCGAGCGGGAAGGAAGCTGGTTGGTCGCCACGGTTTATCCGACGGCCGAACGTTCGGTTTCCGCCAAACGCCAATGGGGTGTGGCGTTTCGTGGCAAGCCGGACGCCGAACTGGCTTACGAAGTGGCCCGCGGCGTGGTGGTCGCGGCACAGGATTGCGCTTGTGACGCACTGGTGGTCGAACCTGTGCCGACACCCGGACCGATGGATCAAGCGCTTGCGCGATCGGGCTTCTTGCCGGTCGCTTACTATCGGACGTCGACCACATCGATTCCCAACCTACTTCGCACCTTCTCGAAAGATATCCGCAGCGAGCCCATGCGCGCCACGGGTTTTGCGCTGAAGCCACTCGTTGCGGCATCACAAGAAGAACTGGCAACCTTATTCCAAGAAGAATTGGGACGCATTCCACCGCACGTGCTACACGCACGCGACGTGCCCGATGTCGCAAGCATCATCGACTGCTCGCGTGTGCTGCTCTACCACGATACGGTCGTCGCCGCAGTCATCGCACGTTTGAACGGACGTGGCGTAGACATGCAGGCACTTGTATGCAGCGAAGACTGGCGCGAACACCAGGCTTTCGGCTGGATGCTGCAGGAATGGGCCATGTCGCTCGAAGATCATGCCGATCATTGCGTGTTCAGCTATTCCGAGCGCAACAAGGCGATGATGGAAATTGCCGAACACATGAACGCTGAAACCTTGGTGCGACAAGTACGACGCTGGTATGAAATCAGTTAATCGGTAAGCCAACAATGCCTTGTCTGTTGTTACTCATTGATCTACCACCCGGCGTTCCATATGAACCCGATGGCCTTACTGCACTCGGCGCCTGGCACAACGAAGCCGGCACCGAATCGGCAAATCTCGCCAGCCTAACAACCGGCGCAGTGGTAGAGCAGCACGGCATCATCGCGGAATGGGAGTGCCGTCCCGATGGTGTGTTGCCCCGCCGCGCACCACGTTCGCGATTGATGATTCAGCCTTTGTGGGAGCGTTTGCCGGACAGTCTCGCCGTCGCATGGCCGTGGACAACGGGCAGCAACAGCGCCAACAAAAATGCTACCGTCATCAGTCCGGATTTCATGCGCATCGTCGCATCCAACGCATGCACGCCGCTGCCTGGCCACACCTCGCCTCGCCTTCTCGCCAAAGCGCTGGAACCATTGCGCTTTCTACCGGGCAAGCTCGACCCCGATCTTCTATGGCAGGTCGGGTATGGCGAATCGCTGGCGGAATCGACGATGCTTGCCGAAGCGCTGTCAGCGCATGCCATCGCCACCGCCCTGCTGCTCAAGGGGCCAACCAGTCTCGCGGCGGTGCGATTGCGCTTCACGATGCCACCCAATACACCGACACGCCTGTCCGAATTCGTCGCGCTATTGCACAGACGCTATAACGAAATTTGTATCGGCTGGCGCCATTACTGTGTCATACGCACACGACCCATCAACGCAACCGCCTCGCACGATAGTCTGTGGGGCAATACGCCGGACGATTCGCGGTATGCCAATGCAACCACTTTTTCCCGCGCCCTGGCCAAACAGATGGGATTGTCCCTGCGTTTCGACGACAACGAAGTATTGCCCGATTCGCATTGGCAAGCGGTGCAGAACCGTTATCAGGTTCCCAAACTCCTGCGGCCGGATGTCGCTCCCGTCATTATAAAAATCACCAGCGAGGTACAGACAGCGCTCAAGGTGCTCGAACTGCGGCGCCTCGCCGCCGCATAGCGTTGCCCTCGGACACCGATACATTTGCTTGTAAATGCAGTTTCGCTCAATCATGACAATTTCATAGTCACGCGTGCAAGGCTATACGTAAAGGGCCATGGAGGTGTATCGCGCCTGCAGCGCATGGCCGCCTCGCTCATTATCGCCAACTGCAGTCGTTTCCAACATTGCCGCCTCCCGCCGTCCCGTTCCTCCAAGGGTTTCGCCGCCTGTCACACTTAACCTGCCGCCGCCTCGATTACGAAGCGGCAATATTTGTGGGCGAACGCAATCGACGTTACATTGCATACTTGTGGCACCACGCAACGCATCACAGCGCGCAGTCTGCTCGATTGGACTGCCGAGCCCTCATCAAAGGAGATATGCCATGTGCAAATTACTCGGCGCACTCATGCTATGCATTGCAGCAAGCGGCGCCTATGCCTTCGATCTGGTCAGCTCGGATATCAAGGCAGGCGCAAAGATGCCTGCGGCGCAAGAGTTCAACAGCTTTGGCTGTAAGGGCGATAATCTCTCGCCTTCTCTAGCATGGCAGAACCCGCCAGTAGGTACGCAAAGCTTCGCGATTACGATGTTCGATCCCGATGCTCCGACCGGAAGCGGGTGGTGGCATTGGATCGTCTACGACATACCCGCGAGTGCCAATTCACTGCCGTCGGGCATTATTACTAAAAATCCGCTTCCCGACGGCGCCAAGCAGGGCCGCAACGATTTCGGCGGACGCGGTTATGGCGGCGCGTGCCCACCCGTTGGCGACAAACCGCATCACTATCGTTTTACGGTGTTCGCGTTGAAAGTACCTAAGCTGGATGTACCTGAAGATGCCTCGGGCGCACTCATCGGATTCATGCTCAATACAAACAGCCTAGGCACAGCGAGCTTTGTCACGCTCTACGGTCGCTAGCAACTACTGAAATTACGCTCTACCCCGGATGTCTACACAGGGAAAGATTTGCCCTTGACGCCCAAATCCATTTATGCCATCGACATGTCCATCGATCAAGCACCTTTTGCAGGACTCACGCCCGATGTCGTGCTCGAATCAGTGGAAAGTATCGGCCTGCGCACGGATGGTAGACAGCTTGCACTCAACAGCTACGAAAACCGTGTCTATCAAATCGGCATTGAAGACAACACGTTGCTCATCGCAAAATTCTACCGCCCCTCGCGTTGGAGTGATGTAGCAATTGGCGAAGAACATGCTTTCACAACTGAACTCGCCACTTCGGAAATTCCTGTTATTGCGCCGTTGGCTTTCGGCGATAAGACGTTGCATCGCCATCAGGATTTTCGCTTCGCGCTCTACCCGCGACGCGGCGGACGCGCGCCCGAACTCGGCGACGAACACATACTGGCTTGGATGGGCCGCATCATCGGCCGCATCCATCAGATCGGCGCTCGCAAAGCATTCGTCGAGCGGCCCTCGCTCAACATCGAGAGCTTTGGCATCGAGCCGCGCGACTGGCTGCTGAGCCACAATTTTCTACCGTCCGATCTCGTTGAAGCATGGCGGACGACTGTCGACATGGCGTTGGAAGGCACACGCCATTGCTTCGCGCGAGCCGGAGACATACGCGTATTGCGACTGCATGGTGACTGCCACGGCGGCAATGTGCTATGGACCGACGCAGGTCCTCACTTCGTCGACTTCGATGACGCTCGCATGGGTCCTGCCGTGCAGGATTTGTGGCTATTGCTATCCGGCGAACGCAACGCGATGGAGCAACAACTCGCTGTCGTGTTACGCGGTTACGAGCAATTTCGTGAATTCGATCGCCGTGAGCTGTATCTAATCGAAGCGCTGCGGACATTGCGCCTTATTCATTATGCTGCCTGGATAGCTCGCCGCTGGAACGACCCGGCTTTCCCCGCCGCGTTTACATGGTTCAACACTTCGCGCTACTGGCAAGAACGCATTCTGGAATTAAAGGAACAGATAGCGTTGATGGAAGAACCACCACTCGCGCCGGATGCTTGTTACTAAGCGTCGCTACGACACGACATTATGTTGTCGTGATCGGAATGCTGATTTGATATGGCATGAAGATCGAAACAGTGAGCGCTATTCTGAAACGCTCGACGTTCACGAATGGAAATACGCAGATTCAACAGACAATAAAAAAGCCACCTTCGGTGGCTTTTTTGTATTGGCGGAGTGGACGGGACTCGAACCCGCGACCCCCGGCGTGACAGGCCGGTATTCTAACCAACTGAACTACCACTCCAGTCTTGGCATCGTGACGCCAGAGTGTTGGTCTTGTCTCTGGCGCTGCGGCGCGCTTTTCAGCTGCACCGCGATGTCTGGCGTCCCCTAGGGGATTCGAACCCCTGTACTCACCGTGAAAGGGTGATGTCCTAGGCCTCTAGACGAAGGGGACAAAATTCTCACGTTACTGCTCGACTTACTGCCGCGATCGGCTTTTCGTCAAAAGCGAAGATCGCCATTCTATCTTCGCGTGCCGCGTTTGTGAAGTATTTTCTTCTTCACCGCCCAGCGCAACTTGCGCAAGAGCGAAGCCCGCGATTATACGCACCCATTTTGCCTGTTCGCAAGCGCTTTTGGGCGCGCCGGCGGGCTCTCTTCAGGCCGCGAGCGCTTGCAGCAACGCATCGACGCTGGCTTTGGCGTCGCCGAACAACATGCGTGTGTTGTCCTTGTAAAAGAGCGGATTGTCGACTCCCGCGTACCCCGAAGCCATACTGCGCTTGGAAACGACGACCGTGCGCGCTTTCCAGACTTCGAGCACCGGCATG
>DASUGV010000056.1:0-11757 GCA_036273835.1 Rhodocyclaceae bacterium | reverse complement strand
CGAGAATGAGCTGGCGATCCGTTTCGGCCAGCGACGTGCCTACGGGCACCACTAGCGTGGAACCGGTGGAGGGTTTGGCGGACGAAACTTGCAAGGGTACGGCTGCCGTTTCGATCGAATCGTTGTCGGTCATGATGTAGGCGCGCTGCACATAGTTGCGCAGTTCGCGTACATTGCCCGGCCAGGTGTGAGCCGACAATATGTCCAGCGCGGCGGCAGGAAAATTTTTGTTGGTTCCATGATTGGCGTTGAGTTGTTCGAGGAAACTCTGCGCCAACAATTCGACATCCTTGCCACGATCTCGCAGCGGCGGAAGCTCGAGCGGGAACACATTCAAACGGTGATACAAGTCGGCCCTGAGCTTGCCTTCCGCGACGGCTTCTTCCGGATTACGATTGGTGGCCGCAACGACGCGCACATCGGTTGCCAGTTCGCGATTGGTACCGACACGCATGAAGAAACCCGTCTCCAGCACGCGGAGCAATTTGACTTGCAATTCGATTGGCATCTCGGTGATTTCGTCGAGAAAAATGGTGCCGCCATCCGCCCGTTCGAAATAGCCGCGATGTTGTTTGTCCGCTCCTGTGAAACTACCGCGCTCGTGACCGAACATTTCGCTTTCGATCAGATTGGGCGAAATGGCACCGCAATTGACTGCGAGAAAAGGCTGTTTGCGGCGCAAGCTCAAATCATGTATCGATTGCGCCGCGAGTTCCTTGCCCGTACCACTTTCGCCGACCAGCAGAACGGTTGCTTCGGTCGGTGCGACGCGTCCAATCTGATCATAAAGTTGTTGCATCGCAGGCGAATTTCCAAGCATCCTGCCGAATCGTCCATAGCGTCGCAATTCTCCCCGCAGCAATCCGATCTCGGCCTTCAAATCGCCCGTGCGCGGCACGCGCGCAAGAATCACTTTGAGACGCTGGATGTTGACGGGCTTGACGAGATAATCGGCGGCGCCTTGTCTGAGCGCATCCACTGCGCTGTCGACGCTTGCAAAACCTGTCATCACGACAAGCTCGACGGCGGCCTGCGGATCGAATTCCTGAAACAAGTCCATGCCTGTGCCGTCGGGCAGTTTGAGGTCGGTCAACACGACATCGGGCGTTTGACGCACGAGACATATCCGCGCTTCACGCAAATCGCGCGCGACGTCCGTCGTGAAACCTTCGCTCGCGATCAATTCGCCGAGCGCGGCACGCGTATTCGCATCGTCATCAACAATAAGGGCATGTGGCATATTTTTCTGATTTGATCATGAATAAGTTCGAAGACACACAGCCAACCTGATATGCCATTTCAATATCAAGCTTTTCCGCCGGTTACTATCGATAGCGCATGTCAGTCCATCGCCGAGGAACTATCCGAAACATTACCGCCCTCGTCTTCCCAGCGGGCAATCGACTCTTTCTGGTTTGCGCGTTGGCGCACACGTTGGCCGTACTTCCATAAAAGCAAAGTGACCATCGCCGATGCGCCCATCAGACCTATGACAAAGCGGCTTCTCTTTCGGTTCATGATCAATCTCTCCTCGGAACATTGAAGTCGATGCATGTGCCTCATCATGGCACCTTTCCGACTCTGTTTTTCTGAAGGCCTGACGCAGCAACTCATCCGAATAGCGCGTGCGCCATTAACCAATCAAGCAATACGGTTGCAGGTTCCATGCCATCTTTGCGATACGTGACTGAAGCAATAATTTCAAAGGTCCTAGCCATCATGGGCTATCTGGTAAAAATGCTTATCGGTAATTTTTACATAGATGCTGTAAAAGCGTTTCGCAAATGGCGGGCAGGCCGACGCGCGCTAATTTAAGGTAGTATCGAACAGCAAAAAATTTAGTTAGACATGGCATAAGCTGTTCAGTTATGTTCTGCGCTATCAAGCTGGTGTATTAAATACAACAAGGTATTTTCAATGTCCGATCTCCCTCATATCAGCGAGACGATGGCGGCACACAGCCATATGACCATGGACGAGGCGAAGCAACCTCAGTCGACCGTCGACGGGCAGGCCTGCGCGTATGGAGATACCTTCGGCATTCTCTTTGGTCGCTCCCCGGCCATGCAGCAACTTTATCGTCAGATCGATCGTGTTGCGCGAACGGACGCGTCTGTGCTGATCATTGGAGAAAGCGGTACCGGCAAAGAACTGATCGCAAAAACTTTTCATGAACGTAGCACGCGCAGTAAAGAACCATTCATTCCGGTCAACTGCGGTGCGATACCCGCGAAGCTCGTCGAAGCAGAACTGTTCGGCCACGAAAAGGGAAGTTTTACCGGCGCAGTACATCAGCATATTGGCTATTTCGAGCACGCGACTGGCGGTACGATTTTTCTCGATGAAGTCACGGAGATGGCCGCGGAAATGCAAGTCAAGCTGTTGCGCGTACTTGAAACGGGCAATTTTCATCGCGTGGGCGGCACGGATCTAATCAACGTAGACATGCGCGTCGTAGCGGCAACAAATCGCGATCCGGAAATCGCGGTCAGCGAAGGTATCTTCCGTGAAGATCTGCTCTACCGGCTCGCCGTCGTGCCCATTCATGTGCCGCCGTTACGCGAGCGCGAAGGCGACGTGGAATTACTGGCGTTACATTTTCTGTCAGAGCTGAATCGGACCTCGCAAACAGAAAAAACATTCTCGCGACGGGCACTCGATGTTCTGCACGGTTACTCGTGGCCGGGGAATGTTCGCGAGTTGCGTAATGCAATCCATCGCGCATATATCCTTGCGGACAAGCAGGTGGACATCGCCAACCCGTACACAAATACGCGCAGTAAAAAACCTTCAGTAAGTGAAGGTTTTCTTTCCGTACCGATCGGCACCCCGCTCGCCGAAGCACAGCAGGAAATCATTCTTGCCACATTGAAGCATTTTGGCGGCGACAAACGCCAGACCGCAAATGCATTGGGCATAAGCCTTAAAACGCTTTACAACCGCCTGGAAATTTACGAAAGCGGCAACAATGAAGCGGGCGCGCGGCCCTCTTTGTAATCGCCGACTTCAGCCATTGATGATTTCGCCGCCATTCGGATGCAGCACTTGTCCGCTCATGTAGCTGGCGTCGGCTGACGCGAGAAAAACATAACACGGCGCCACTTCACTCGGCTGACCCGGCCGCTTCATCGGCGCTTTGGCACCAAACTCCGCCACCTCGTTTTCGTCGAATGTGGAAGCAACCAGCGGCGTCCATATCGGTCCAGGCGCCACCGCGTTGACCCGAATGCCCGCATCGACCAACTGTTGAGATAGAGAGCGCGTGAAGGCTACGATGGCGCCTTTGGATGCGGAATAGTCGAGCAGCTTCGGGCTTCCTCGATAAGCGGTTACCGAGGTGGTATTGATGACACATGCGCCGCTTTTCAGATGAGGCAACGCGGCCTTGACTAGATAGAACATCGCGAACACGTTGGTCCGAAAAGTTTCTTCAATCTGATCGGGCAGGATATCTTCAATCGATTTTTGCGGATGCTGTTCGCCGGCGTTGTTGACGACAATATCCAGGCCGCCGAATTCCCCAATCGTGCGCATGACGACCTCAGCGGCGAAATCGGGATAGCCCAGATCGCCCGCCAACGCAATGCAACGCTGTCCAGCCCGCTCAACCAAACGCACTGTCTCGCGAGCATCTTCCTCTTCGTCCAGATATGCAATTGTCACATTCGCACCTTCGTGCGCGAATGCGACCGCAACCGCGCGCCCGATGCCGCTGTCGCCACCGCTCACGATTGCAATCTTGCCGCGCAGTCGACTTCCCGACTCGCCCTCTTTCGGTTGCGATCGCGGTGAGGGATGCATCTCGCTTTGAAGCCCGGGTTGCCGGTTCTGATGCTGCGGCGGATTGATCTGGGTTTCCATACTTAACGCCAAATTTAAAGCTACGATTTTTTAGCCGCGCGACTGCCTGTCTGCTGTCTGCTTACGCCGGCTTTCTTGAGAGAAATGGCAACCGCCTGCTTGACTGCGCGCTTCTTGCTTGGCGGATGACTCGCGCCAATCGAACCATCGTGGTCGTATTCATGAACCAGTGTCTTGATATTTTTACTGATCGTTTCATGACTCTTGCCGCTTTTTAAAGGCATCACACAACTCCTTTCGCGAAATACTTTGCATGCGCAATTCGCTTACGCGATACAGCGGCCCGGCATCGACGACACCAGGCCCGCTGAAATTACATCATCGGGTTTTCCCAATAAACCGGCTGACTATAGTAATTGTGCACCTGAGTGGCCCACGACAAATCGGCCATCGAAGGCCAGTGATCCTTATCGAATCCTGGCGCAGCTTCCAGCCGCTCCTTGTCGACATCGAGAATGAAGCACTTGCGTTCGGCGTCGAGCGTCAATGCATGCCACGGAATGGCAAACAGCTTGTCCCCCATCCCAAGAAATCCACCGCTGGACAGCACGGCATACGCAACACGTCCTTTCGGCAGATCAAGCATGATGTCCTGAACCTTGCCCAACTTATCGCCTTTGCGATTGATCACCTCATCGCCTTCAAGCGTATCGGCTGCCATGATTTCGGGGCCGGGACCCTTGCTATCGCCGCTATTGCCAACAATGCTTGCGCCGCCTGAATTCGAGGAAGAGCTTGCGTAGTTACCTGATGTTGATGACATATCGATCTCCTTTGATTTACCGATTACGTTACAGACAATCTGCCGATGAGGCCGAATGTTGCTGCCTTGCTAGCAGTGCATCTTCACTGAAACGCATCACTAACCAATTGAAGTGCAGCAACATGCGTGCCGCAAATTGTTGCGTTGACGTTCGTTCTGCCACACACGCCTTGCAGCATGTGATTACCTCGATGCTATAGCCAATATTCGAACAGCAGCGACACGTATTCCCTCAACCGGAAAGTCCACGATCTACGTTGCCATTCGGCGACCTGTATGCGCACAGAGTCGTTGCAATCTTTTTCGAACAGGTTTTCCATTTCCTGGCCGAAGGCGTGTCCGAGTACCACCGCGTTCAGTTCGTGGTTATGTACGAAACTACGCCAGTCCATGTTGCTGGAGCCCACCGTCGACCACACGCCATCGATCACTGCCGTCTTGGCATGCAGAAAGGCATCGCGGCGCTCGAAGATACGAACGTTTGATTCAAGCAGCTCCGCATAGTGTGACCGCCCCGCATGAAACACCATCCAGAAATCGCTGAAACCCGGCAGGACCAGCGTGACATCTACGCCGCGGCGGGCCGCATCCTTGAGCGCTTCCAGAAATGTCGGGTCCGGCACAAAATATGCCATTGTTATATGCACGGAGCGCTGTGATTTGGATATTGCGGATATCAGCGTCCAGTAAATCCCGCAGACATCCGCCGGCGAACTGGTGATGATCCGAACCACGTCGTCGCCTGCCGGCTCCCGCATTACGTCACCGACGAATGCGGACGCCGAAGGCAGCGGCGAACCGCCCTGGTCTTTCCAGCCCTGCAAAAACTCGCGCTGAAGTTCGAGGGCGGCGGGTCCTTGAATGCGAATGTGCGTATCGCGCCACGGCGCATGTTTAAAGGCGACCTGCCGATGCTTGGCGCCGCTCCGTCCAGGCCGCGACGAATAAACCTCGCTGAGATTGAAGCCGCCGGTAAAACCTACGCAGCTATCTGTAATCAACACCTTGCGATGATTGCGCTCGTTCGGACTCCATTCGGAATGTATGCCGAATGGATTGATGGGATTGAAAAACACGACGTGTACGCCGGCTTTGCGTAGCTCATCGAAATACGTATCGGCTGTGGATAAAGTACCGATCGCATCGACCATCAGCGCGACGACTACGCCCGCCCTGCTCCGATCGATCAACGCTGCCGCGAATCGCGCACCGATCGAATCGCTTTCGAGAATATAACTTTCAAGGTATACCGAACGTCGCGCCTGCGTGATGGCATCCAGCATAGCGTCATAAGTCTCCGGTCCGCTGCTGAGCAGGTCGACTTTATTTCCCATCACCAGCGGTGAGCCCGACACGCATTCTTCCGTAACGAGATGATCTGCCAGCAAGGCCGATGGCGCCGCGCCCTTGCGCACCCTGTGCAACAAGGCGTGACTCTGGCTGCGATCCAGCCAACCCTTTGGAGAACGGATCAGCGGCCAGGAACGGGAGGAAACAAAGGGAAAAGATTGCAGGGCGACGGTCGTCGCCCCGAATGGACCAACTGAAATGTTGCGCAAGAACCTCAAGGCTTCATTGTCAGTTGGTTGTCGACCGACTGAACACCCTTGACCGATTGTGCGATCGATTGCGCGCGCTGACTTTCGGCCGAGCTATCCACCGCACCACTCAACTGAACGACACCGTTGCGCGTTTCCACTTTGATATCGCGCGCCTTCGTGGTCTTGTCCGCGATAAGTTTCGCCTTCACAGTCGTAGTTATGGCGCTGTCATCTACAAACTGCCCTGCGGAACGTGACGTACTGCCATTGCTATCGCTGTCGGTCGTTGGACTCATTGCGTTTTGTGCCCAGATGTTCGAGCTCAACGCGGACACTGCGGCAGATACGGCGACCAACATGAAAGTTTTTAAATGAGTTTTTAAATTTCTCATGGCCCTGCTCCTTCAGTCTGGTTGAAAAGCCCGCATCGACATCGACACGGAACCCATCGAGCAGCCGCAAGTAACATGCCGCGATCTATGCAGAAGTAATTAGTGGAAAATAGTGTCCATGGCGCAATGCCAATAAACATGTGGTTACCCGCGTAAAACTTACATCGCTTGTAGTCGTATTTGCCAAAAAGGACGAAACCCTCCGTGTTTATGGGCTTGCAGCACATGGCATAGGGATTGCTCTAAAAAAGGACCTCAGAATTCAAGTCATTTGGAGCGCTATTCGAAGTGATGGATACAACCTTTGATCTACGTGCCAAGCAAACGCTTAGCCTCACGCCTCGCCTGCAGCAATCCGTAAAATTATTGCAACTCTCTTCGCAGGAATTTGCGCAAGAGATCAATCATGCGCTGGCGAACAATCCGTTCCTTGAAGAAGAGGAGCCCGTTGAAGAAACGGACAATGCAAGTGATCTGACAGCGGATGCTTCGACATCATTCACTGCCGCGACGGACGAACTCGCACCGGTTCAATCCGCGGAAGGCGACGATCACGATGGCGCCGTACCGGGCGACGCTGACGAGCAATCCGACTACGCCACGTACGAAGGCGACGGAATGAGCTCTTCTTATTCTTCAGGACGCGGAGGCGAAGACGGCGAGAGCGACCTGAATGACTGGGTCAGTCAAAAGCCTACGCTGCGTCAGCATTTGCATGGCGAGTTGAGCACGTATCGCTTGAAAGAGCGCGACCGTGCACTGGCTGAACTCATCATCGATTCGCTGGATGAAAATGGCTATTTGCATGACGATCTCGATGACCTTGCCAACGTCATAGAAGACCCGGCCACGAACGGAACCGTAGACGTCGCCGAATTGCAGGTGGCGTTACACTTGGTGCAAAGCCTCGAGCCAGCCGGTGTGGCTGCGCGCAATCTGCGCGAGTGTCTGGAACTGCAAATCAAGGCGTCGAACGGCAAAGAGGCCGAGCACGCATTGGCGTTGAAGATCGTGCGAGATCATTTGGACTTGCTTGCCAAGCGCGACAGTATCGAGTTACGGCGTGCGCTAGGATGCTCAACTGAAGCGCTGCAAGCCGCGCACGCGGTTATTCGTGGACTCGATCCTCGGCCCGGTGCGAAATTCAATCAACGCACGGCCGACTACATCGTGCCGGATGTCATCGTCAGAAAAGTCAAAGGTCGCTGGACGACCACGATCAATCCCGCTGTCATGCCGCGTGCGCGTCTGAACAGCACTTATGCGACCATGTTCCAGCGCGGACGCTGCAGCGATCGCGCTCCGCTGGCGCAGGAACTCCAGGAAGCGCGTTGGCTGTTGCGGAACGCCGAGCAACGCTTCAGCACCATTCAACGCGTAGCGGATGCAATCGTCGCGCGCCAGAAAACATTCTTCGATTACGGTGAAGTCGCTCTCAAGCCACTGATCCTGCGCCAGGTGGCTGAAGAACTTGGCATACACGAGTCGACCGTTTCGCGCGCCACAGGCAATAAATACATGGCGACCCCCCGCGGCATTTTCGAATTCAAGCATTTCTTCTCGCGGCAACTGGATACGGAAACCGGCGGCACATGCTCGGCCGCGGCAGTACGCGCACTGCTCAAGGAAATGATCTCCGCCGAGTCCGACGATGCGCCGCTGTCCGACGTGTCGCTCACACGCATGCTCGCCGACCAGGGTGTCGTCGTCGCGCGGCGCACGGTTTCGAAGTATCGAGGCATGATGAAAGTGCCTCCTGCGGAACTGCGTCGCCAGGTTTGACAACGTCATAAAAACGGAGACGCTCATGAATGCCAGAATCGCGGCAGGCTCGCTCGAACCCGCAGCCGCGTGCGCCATTCCTCATATCGTCGACGTAACGATGTTCTGGGCCAACCAGAGCGGCGGCGTCAAACGCTATCTACTGGCAAAGAAAAACTACTTCGACGGCACGGACCGCTGGCGGCACAGCATTGTCGTTCCGGGCACGCTATTGGCCGATCCGCCCATCGTGCCGGGCATCCCCGTTCCATTCTCGACCGGATACCGTATTCCGCTGAATGCGCGGCTGTCGCGCAAAGTCATGTTGCAACTGGCGCCCGATATCATCGAAGCGGGCGATCCGTATCAGCTTGCTTGGGCGGCCTTGCGCGTCGGCGCGCAAATGCAGGTACCTGTCGTCGCCTTCTATCATTCCGATCTGCCGGAGCTGGCGGCGAGCGTGCTCGGAGCGAGCGCCAGACGCCCAGCCCTCGCTTATGCACGCAAGTTATATCCGCGCTTCGAAGCCGTCTTCGCGCCGAGTCGCTATGCGCTCGGCAGGCTCGACGAAATTGGCGTACGTCATGCGTTGCATCAACCGCTGGGTGTGGATACGCAAACTTTCCGGCCGATGCCTCGCAACGCATCTTTGCGCGAACGTCTTGGTATCGGCGAAGATGTCACGATTCTTCTCTATGTCGGTCGCTTCGCACCGGAAAAAAATCTCGATGTGCTGGTGGATGCCGTCGCGCAGTTGGGTGACGGCTATGCACTTGTCGCGATTGGTGCTGGACCTCAAGAACCAAGTGGCCCACGCATTTATCCTATCGCTTACGAAAGCGACACGAACGCACTTGCCTATGTCATGGCGGGCGCGGACATGCTCGTGCACGCGGGCGACCAGGAGACATTCGGCCTTGTGGCACTCGAAGCGATGGCGTGCGGATTGCCCGTCGTGGCATGCGCGCGCGGCGGATTGGGCGAACTCATTGACGACACCGTGGGCTATGCCGTACCTCATTGTTCGGCGTCGCAATTCGCTGAAGCTATCAGTGCGATACCGCAACGTGATCGCACCGCGTTGAGCATTGCCGCGCGCCAACGTGCGTTGACTTACGACTGGCAAGTCGTATTGCGACGGCTTGAAAATCACTATCGAGACATCCGGGGCGATGAGCGAAGCGACGTACATCTTACGCTCAGCAATTTCCATGCGGCCTGACCCGACACGTTATGTCTGCGTCGCGCTGCACGACGTGGCGCCAGCGACCTGGCAAGCGTGCCGTCGCCTGCTCGAAGCGCTCGATGAAGTCGCGAAAGTACCCACCACGTTGTTGGTCGTTCCCGAATATCACGGCAGCGGCGCAATTCAATCCGACAAGGCTTTCAAGGAAGAAATTTCGGCGCGGCTGGAATGCGGCGACGAGTTGGCGCTGCACGGCTATTCGCATCTCGACGACCAAGGTGTCCATAGCATCAGAGACTTTTTCGTACGACGAATCTACACGGCTGGCGAAGGCGAATTTTCCGCGTTGCCCACCGATGCCGCACGCATAAGACTGCGCCGCGGTATCGATAGCTTCGCCGCCAACGATTGGCCGCTATCCGGTTTCATAGCGCCCGCCTGGCTGATGAGCGATGGAACCTGGAAAGCGCTCGAAGATTTTTCCTTTTCTTACGTCACCACGTTGAGACATTTCGTTCTGTGGCCGGAACGCATCCGGTTCCGTGTTCCCACGCTCACCTGGAGCACGCGCACATCGTTTCGGCGCGGCACGTCTCATCTATGGAATCGTCAGCTACTGCGTCGACAGAACAACTGTCGCGCGATCCGCCTGGGGCTTCATGCGGCGGACGCACAGCATCCAGACGTCATAAAAAAATGGCAGCGCATTTTGGCTGCATGCCTGGACGACCGCGTGCCCATCACGAAGTCGGCGCTGGCGGACATTTTCCGTCACGAATTCCGTCACGAAAATTGTCCGGTCAATAGGACGCTTGCTTTCGCCGCTGGGCTTGGTTGCAACACCGTTGGCAACATTGGCGGAAATATCGATCTACCCTAAACGTACTTAAAGTACTGCGATCGAAACCAGCCCGATGAACGCACCCAACAGCGCGCCGCCCAGGACATCGCTGGGATAGTGCAGACCGAGTACGATGCGCGACAACGCGACGATCAACGTGAATGGCACCAACGCCAGCGCCCATATCGGAAAGTGATATGCGAGCACCAGCGAAAAACCGACCGCATGCAAAGTGTGGCCCGATGGAAAACTGAAGTTATCCAGAACATGTCCGCATAGCTTGATGTCTGGACAAGTTTCGTACGGACGCGCGCGGCTGCACCAGCGTTTGAGCGCCATATAGATACTCAGCGACGTGACACCCGCGATCACCATCTGTACCGCGCAGAGCGCACCGGCGCTGCCCGCGGCAAAAGGCAGCGCAATGATAAGGGCATACCACAGCACACCGTCGGCCAACCGGCTCACGACACGGCACGTTACAAAAAGCGCACGTGAGGCGGCATGCCGATTGAGCGCCTGAGCCCACCTGCGATCGATGTCGATCCAATGCGAGCGATCAGACCAGGCAGGGGCTGACATCGGAATTCGCCGATGAAGTCGCGGCCAGCAAGGCCGATTCGAAATCCGCCAATATGCGGTCCCAGCCGGCGCCACGCGCAGTCAGCCGCGCAGCTTCGCCGAGGCGTTCGCGCAGCGGTTCGTTATATGCCAAACGCATTGCCGCTGCGGAAAACGCGGCGTGGTCGCCCGGCGAAACGGTGATCCCGTTGCATCCATCGCGAATGTGAATTGCCGCCGCGGCGATGTCATAAGCTACGACCGGCAAACCGCAGGCCATCGCCTCCAGCGTCACATTTCCAAAAGTTTCCGTCAGGCTCGCGAACAGAAAAATATCCGCCGACGCGTAGTGAGCGGCGAGATCGGCGCCGCACTGCATGCCGGCAAAAATGGCATCGGGACAGCGCTCTTTCAGCGCGTCGCGCAATGGGCCGTCGCCAACCAGCACTAATTTCGCGTTTGGCTCGATGCTTCTCATCGCTTCGAACGCTTCGACGACCGCGAACAGATTCTTCTCCGCAGCTAGCCGCCCGACATATAACGCGACAGGACCCATCGCTTTCCAGCTGCGGCGCAAAGTTTCGGAACGATACAGCGGCGAAAAGGCGATCGTATCGACGCCGCGTCCACTGACCACCAGATCGTTGAAGCCATGATGTTCGAGATGCGTTGCGATTTCTTGCGTCGGTACGAACGTGCACAGCGTTCGATTGTGAAAGCTACGCAGATAGGAGCGTACGACGGGCACCAACGCCTTCATGCCATATGCATCGCTGTATTCGTCGAAGCGGGTGCGAAAATCCGAAGTCACGGGAATGCCGAGCTGAATCGCGGCGCTGCATGCGCTCCAC
>DASUGV010000055.1:0-6658 GCA_036273835.1 Rhodocyclaceae bacterium | reverse complement strand
CGCGCAGGCCTTTGCGCTGATCCCGGGCACATCGCGCTCTGGCGCCACGATCATCGGCGGCATGCTGTTCGGGCTGTCACGCAAAGCCGCCACGGAATTCTCGTTCTTTCTGGCGATACCGACATTGATCCTGGCTTCGCTTTTTTCGCTGTACAAAGATCGGGCACTACTAAATGTACATGACCTTGACATGTGGCTGGTAGGCTTCATCACCGCGTTTATTGCCGCATTCCTGTGCGTGCGCTGGTTGCTTCGCTACATTGCCAGTCACGATTTCACGTTCTTTGCCTGGTATCGCATCGCGTTCGGCATCGTGATACTGCTGACCTGGCAGATGGGCTGGGTAGCGTGGATCGACCAATAAGCGATTGATTGTGGACAGTCCTTCCAAAGGGCCACGAAAAATTAGAGAAGTACATTGATTTGCAGTGCATGTTGGCCTCTTGGCTGCGAAAAGGTTTCGCTCACCCATTGGTATAATTCGTAATCGCTGATTACGCCTGATTTTCCAAATCCCATGAATGTGCTGTTTGAAGAGGACGGGTCGTTCAAGACCGGTACCGTCCTCGCCGACAACGACGCTTCCCTGCAAATCGAGACCTCGACGGGCAAGCGTGTCAAACTCAAGGCGGCCAACGTACTGCTGCGTTTTGCCAGTCCGACCGTGGGCGAACTATTGCCGCGTGCCGAAGCGGAAGCTGCGACGCTGGACGTGGAGTTTCTGTGGGAGATGTGCGGCGGCGAAGAATTCGGCTTCTCCGAATTCGCCAAAGACTATTACGGCCACGCCCCGAGTGCGATCGAATCCTCCGCGTTGCTGTTCAAATTATTTTCGGCACCTGTTTACTTTCATCGCAAAGGCAAAGGGCGCTTTCGCAAAGCTCCAGCTGAAATTCTGCAAGCCGCGCTAGCGGGGCTGGAAAAAAAACGGGCGCAGCAGGAAGCCATCGATCGCATGCGAATGGCATTACTGGATGGCAAAATGCCGGCTGAGTTCAAGCCGATTCTGCCGCAACTGCTCTACAAACCCGACCGTAACCGGTTGGAAACCAAGGCGCTGGAAGCCGCTTGCGAGGAATGTGGCCTGTCTGTGCCGCGCTTGATGCTGAAAATCGGCGCGTTGCCATCGTCTTACGATTTTCATCTTGGCCGATTTTTCTTCGAGCAATTCCCGGAAGGCGCCGGCTTTCCACAATTGCCGATACCGATCGCACCGGATGATTTGCCTGCGGCCGATGTACAAGCCATTTCCATCGACGATGCGACGACTACCGAAATCGACGACGCCGTATCGCTTACTCCACGAGCCGGCGGTGGCTGGCGCATCGGGATCCACATCGCTGCGCCCGGCTTGGGCATTGTGCCCGGCTCGCCCATCGATGCGATCGCGCGCAAACGCTTGTCGACGGTCTACATGCCCGGCAACAAACTCACGATGCTGCCCGACGCAGTCGTGGAGCAATTCACGTTGAGCGCGGGTTCGGCGCGGCCGGCGCTGTCGCTGTATGTCGACGTCAATGCGGATTATTCCATTGCCGGTCATTCATCTTGCATAGAGCGCGTGCCGGTCGCAGCGAATCTACGTCATCACGATATCGAACCGGTTTTCAACGATACGACCTTGATGGATGGCGGGCCGGACTTCCCCTGGAAACGGGAGCTGACAACGCTGTGGGAATTCGCCTGCGTGCTGGAAGCCGGGCGAGGTAAGCCATCGGCCAACATGCATGCATTCGACTTCAACTATTACGTCGACTGGGCTATCGACACCAAGGATGGTCCGGGCCGCATCACGATCGAACAACGTAAACGCGGCTCACCGCTCGACAAGTTGGTGGCGGAGCTGATGATTCTTGCCAACAGCACCTGGGGCAAGGTGTTGCATGACGCTGGCATATCGGCCATCTATCGTGCCCAGGCGCAAGGCCGCGTGCGCATGACGACGGCCGCGGCGGCACATGAGGGGCTCGGCGTCGACTGCTATGCGTGGTCGTCGAGCCCGCTACGGCGCTATGTGGATCTCGCCAATCAGTGGCAACTCATCGCGCATCTGCGCAATCAACCTGCGCCATTCCAGCCGGGCTCCGCCCAACTGGCTGCGGCGATGAACGATTTCGATGTCACCTATGCCGCGTACGCCGATTTCCAGCGCGGCATGGAACGTTACTGGTGTCTGCGCTGGTTGCGGCAAGATGGCGTGAAGGAAGTCAGTGCCCGTGTATTGCGCGAGAACATCGTTCGACTGGAGCAGGTGCCATTCGTATTCAAGGTGCACTCGCTGCCCAACCTCGACACCGGAGATCGGGCGCAACTGGCGATCGAATCTTTTGATCTGATCGGGATCGATCTGCGCGCCAAATACCTCGCCACCCTGCCGCCGCTCGCCGTGGAAGATCTTGCGATATCGGAAGAAGATCTTGCAGCGCTGGAAACAAGTGCGGCACCGGCCATGGCCGATGGTGCCAAGGAAGAAACCGTCAATGGCGCGGCAATGAACAGCGAAGCGGCGCATGGCGGGGAGACAAAAGGTGCAGAAGGGCCGGCCAGCCCGGCGTAAAATCGCTGCTCATGTCATCCAAGCATAGCCAAGCTCTCGAACGGCCCGCGCTGACCTCGGTGCGGCCAGCGCACGCATCATCGCCCGGCGCGCGCGCGACACGGCGACACATCAATCTGCCGCCACGTTCGTGGGAGTTGAAACACGCATTTGGCGTCTGCGTCTACACGTCGATCGCTCTTCATGCATTTGTCATTTTCCTGGTCAGCTTCAAACTTCCCGAATTCAATCCCAAACGCCAGCAGGATCGCGGTCTGGATATCGTGCTGGTCAATGCCAAGCACGCTCACGCACCGCAGAACCCCCAGGCGCTTGCGCAGGCAAATCTGGATGGCGGCGGCACGGTCGACGAAAAAGTACGCGCTACGTCGCCTTTGCCACCGGAAGATACCGATCAACCGGGAGATTCGCTGATCCAGAAGCAGCGCCGCGTGAAGCAATTGGAAGCTTTACAGCGTGAGTTGATGACGCAGGCCAAGAGCATCGCAAGCATTAAGACAGATAAAGGCGCACCGGCGCCCGATGCGACACAGACGCCACCCACGCCGCTCAAGGGCTTGGATTTCACGGAGGAAGCGCGCGCCGAGGCGCGACAAGAAGCCATCGTCGCGCGCGACCTGCAAGAATATAACCAGCGGCCGCGTAAAAAATTTATTGGCGCGCGCACGGAAGAATATCGGTTTGCGCAATACGAGGATGACTGGCGGCACAAGATCCAACGCATCGGCACCTTGAATTATCCGGCCACCCGTACAGGACGCCTGTACGGCAGCCTGCTCCTGACAGTGGAAATCAAAGCGGATGGCAGTGTCGCCAGTGCGGAAATAACACGCTCGTCCGGCAACAAAAAACTGGATGAAGCAGCGCTACGGATCATTCATTTAGCAGCGCCCTTCGCAAGCTTTCCGCCGGACATTCGCAAGGACTATGATGTCCTTGTCATTTCTAAGACCTGGACATTCATCAACGACTCGGTCGCAACGGAGTAATCGTCAAAGCAAGCTCACGCCGTCAAGCTGCGTCGCGCACAAGTCGCGAACGATATCGATGAACTCCACGACGTAAGCGCGCTCGGCCTGCGCACGCAATGCCACGGCATAGAGATCGCTCCACAAACCTTTGGCGCCGATCCGTTTGGCTACGACATAGTCATAATCGACGTAGTTCTTGACGCCCCAGCTGGGGAGCGCCGCCACACCGCGATGACTGGCGACCAGTTGCATGATTGCCACGGTCAACTCCGCGGTGCGGCGCGGCAACTTGATTCCCGCGGGCTTGAGCACTTCGCGAATGAAGTCGATGCGCTCCTCCGGCACGGGATAGGTAATCAATGTCTCGCCGACAAAATCCCCGGCATCCACACGCCGCCTGGCGTGCAAGCGGTGATCGGTTGGCAATACCGCCAGTATCTCGAAACGGAACAGCGGAAATACGCCGTAGTTGCGACCGCGTGGACTTTGCGAAGCAATCACCAGATCGGCATGATTGGTCTTGAGCAGGCCAATCGGATCGCTGTGAAAACCCGCCACGAGGTCAACTTCCACTTCCGGCCAACGTTTGCGAAAAGCGTCCATGACCGGCATCAACCAATCGAAACACGTGTGGCATTCCAACGCAATGCGCAGCTCGCCGCGCGCGTCGCTCTTGAGCCGGGATATATCGCGCTCTGCGTCGGCTATCGCCGCCATCGTGTCCCGAGCCAAGCGCAAGAGTCGCTCCGCTGCGGGCGAAAGCCTCAGGCCGGTACTGGTTCGCTGGAACAGCGTCACGCCGTAGTGCTCCTCGATGGCGCGAATCTGGTGCGACAGAGCGGATTGAGTGAGATGCACACGCTCGGCTGCCTTGACGAACTTGCCTGTGTCGGCGATGGCAATCAGCGAGCGTAGATGGCGTAGTTCGAGCATATATGATCTTGAATGCTATTCAAGCTTTATTGAAAAGGTTTCGTTTGATTGTAGCCTCCAGTTTGCCAATACTCCACGCCATTAAGTTAGAGGAATGGACCATGGCAAAAGCACACATCCTGGGCTACCCGCGTATAGGACCGCAGCGCGAACTGAAATTCGCGCTGGAGGCATTCTGGCGCAACGAAGCGGACGAGGCGTTTTTACAAAAAACAGGGGATGAGTTACGCATTCTCAACTGGAGCAAGCAGTCTTCTGCCGCATTGGATTTTGTAACCTGTGGCGATTTCGCGTTCTATGATCAAATGCTCAATCACGCGGCGCTATTCGGCTGCTTGCCGACGCGTTTCGGCTTCCAAGCGCCAAAGCTTGATCTCAGAGATTACTTTGCATTGGCTCGCGGCACCGCTTCGCAGCCGGCAATGGAAATGACCAAGTGGTTCGATACCAACTATCACTATCTGGTACCGGAACTGGACCGGCACACGCGCTTTGACGGCGGCATACAGTGGTGGCTGGATGAAGTCGCGCAAGCTATCAAGTTCACAGCGAACCAAGTCAAACCTGTGTTGATTGGCCCTGTAAGTTTCTTGTGGTTATGCAAAAGCACCCAGGCCAATTTCGATCGATTAGATTTGCTTCCCGCGCTGATCGACGCATACGCCCGATTGCTCGGAAAGCTCAAAGCACTCGGCATCCAATGGGTGCAAGTCGACGAACCTGTCCTGGCACTAGAACTGCCTTCAGTGTGGCTGGATGCTTTTGATACGGCCTACGAAAGGCTGGCAAAGGGCACGCCCAAGTTGCTGCTCGCCACTTACTTCGACAGCGCTGCGGATTATGCCAATAGAATTATTCGTTTGCCTGTGCAAGGCATTCATCTCGACCTGGTACGCGCGCCCGCTCAACTCAACGCGTGGCTTAAAGCATTGCCGGAGAAATGGGTGCTTTCTGCGGGCGTCATCGACGGCCGTAATATCTGGCGTAACGATCTCGAGCGTACCCTAGCGCTTCTAACGCCCATTCACAAGCAACTTGGCGAGCGCCTTTGGATCGCGCCATCGTGTTCGTTGCTGCATGTTCCGGTCAGCCTTGAGTGCGAAACGGCACTGGATGAAGACATTCGTCCCTGGCTGGCTTTTGCCGACGAAAAGATCGAAGAATTACGTATTCTCTGTGCTGCGATCAACGGCAAAGACATGGGCAAGGAAATCGACGCCGCTAGTGCTGCTATTGCCGCCCGCCGCAACTCGCGACGCGTTCACAACGATACGGTGCAACGCAGGATTGCCGGTCTGAAACCCGAATCTGCGCGGCGCGGTGCACCCTTTGCCGTACGCATCGAGAAGCAGCGCAAAGCATTGAAGTTGCCGCTGCTGCCGACAACCACTATCGGATCCTTTCCGCAGACAACTGAAATCCGTGCCGCGCGCGCCACCTACAAGCGCGCCGAGATGGGCGCTGCCGAGTACCTGAAAAAAATGCGTGTCGAGATTCAGCGCGCGGTAGCAATACAGGAATCGCTCGGATTCGATGTGCTTGTGCACGGAGAAGCGGAACGTAACGATATGGTCGAATACTTTGGCGAGCGGCTTTATGGCTATTTGTTCACAGCCAACGGCTGGGTACAAAGTTACGGTTCGCGCTGCGTAAAACCACCTGTCATATACGGCGACGTGTTTCGCCCGGAGCCGATGACCGTCGATACGACACGCTACGCCCAGTCGCTGACCGAAAAGCCTATGAAAGGCATGCTCACAGGTCCGGTCACGATGCTGCAGTGGTCATTCGTCCGAGACGATCAGGCGCGTGCGATCACAGCGATGCAATTAGCGTTAGCCATCCGCGACGAAGTAACCGATCTCGAACGCGCAGGCATCCGCATCATTCAAATCGACGAGCCCGCTTTCCGCGAAGGACTACCGCTCAAGCGGCACGACTGGCAAGACTACCTCGACTGGGCAACGTGTGCGTTCCGGATTTCGTCCGTCGCGCAGGATGAGACGCAGATACACACTCACATGTGCTATTCCGAGTTCAATGACATTCTCCCCGCGATTGCCGCAATGGATGCCGATGTCATTACGATTGAAACGTCGCGTTCGCACATGGAATTGCTCGATGGCTTTGGCCAGTTTCATTATCCGAACGAGATTGGCCCTGGCGTTTACGATATTCACTCCCCTCGCGTGCCCTC
>DASUGV010000054.1:0-7262 GCA_036273835.1 Rhodocyclaceae bacterium | reverse complement strand
ACACGACGGAAAAGCGTCTTGGCGACGCCGACTACGAAGCCAAATTGGTTCGCGACGAAGTCATTTCCGAAACGGGCAATAACGTTTTGCTTGGCTACAACAACGAAGCGGATCAGATGAAGGGCCTGATGGATGCGGCCTACGCCGAAAGCGGCGTGCTCGGACTGCAATTCGGCGTGGCGCTGACACCAGCTCAGGCTGCCAACATTAAGACCGATATGGTGTGGATGGTGGAGCAGGATGTCGGCGGGCAGAAGGTGCTCGCGCCCGTTGTGTATCTATCGGCAGCGACACGTGACGCCATCGTGGGTGGTGCTGTCATCGCCGCGAAAAATATTACCATCGATGGCGACGGCCTGAAGAATACCGGCGGCACCATCGCTGCCAGCGACAAGCTGCAAGTCACCACGACGGGCGATATCGTCAACACAAGTGGCACGATCAAGGGCGGTACGGTTGCGCTGACTTCCACTGACGGCAGCATCCGCAATGAAACCTTCGTGAAGGATGCGCCTGCCGATGGCTCATCCAGCGGTGTCATCGGTAAGCAAGGCAGCATCACCGCGACGGGCACGTTGGACGCCAACGCGAAAAATGACATTGTCGTGACAGGCGCGAAGCTATCGGCTGGTGGCGACATGTCCCTGACCGCTGGACGTGATGTAACGGCGACGACCATTGTCAACAACGACACGAGTGCACAACATGGCGCGGACGGTGGTTTGGATAAAGCCACCATCGATGCCAAGAACCTGAAGGTCGATGCGGGTCGTGATGTCGTAGCGAAGGGCGCCGCCATCAAAGCTACGGATGACGCTAGCATTACGGCTAAGCGCGACGTTACGCTCGACACCGTCCAACAGACGAGTGTGGGTTTCACGGGTTCGAATACCAATATGGCGGATCAATACAACAACTCTGTAACTTCGACGACGACGAATAACACCAAGCAGATCGGTACGGCACTTGATGTTGGCAAGAACCTGACCGTCAAGAGCGGCAATGACGTAACGGTCGCCGGCAGCAAGGTGAACGTAGGCGGCGATGCGAATATCGACGCGGCGAAGAATCTCAACATCATCGACCGTCAAGACACATCTGTGGCCACCACGGTGACCGATACGCATTCTTTAAGCACGGGCTATACCGGCGTCAGTTTCAATGACACCAAGACTAAGTCGACGACAACGACCAGCACCAGCGTCGGCTCGGGCATCAATGTGGGCGGCAACACCAAGTTGAAGGCTGGCGATACGCTCACGGTCAAAGGTTCGGATGTCGCCACGGGCGGCGATCTCGACCTGAAGGCCAAGTCGATCAGCGTGCTGGCGGGTCAGAACACTACTGATACCGTTACGCATACTGAATCGACCAGTCAGGGTTACAGCATTTCCGGCGATGCCAATGCTGCTGGCATAACCTACTCGAACTCGAAGACAACGACAGATGCGACCGGTTCGAACAGCACTGCACGCACGAGCACGTTGACTTCCGGCGGCAACATGACACGCACAGCCACCGACACGATCACCGATCAGGGTACGCAGATCACTGCCGGTGGCGACTTCACGCAGAAAGCAAAAACCATCAATATGCAGGCCGCGCAAAATACGCAGTCCAGCAATACGACTAGCCATACCGATACCAACTCGGCCGGTGTGACTGTGGTGTACAGCGCAGGCGATGCCTACAACGATGCGAAGCATGGCAGTGCCGCATCTGCCGCAGCGGCATCGGGTGGTCCTACGGTCGGAGTGAACTACGGCCATGAGACCCAGGACAGCAACAGCACCGGCAATGGGTCGCAGGCTGTCGTGTCCACTGTGAAGGCTGGCGGCAAGATCACCAGCACCTCGACAGGAGCCACGCACCTGGAAGGTACCAACCTCGACAGCAAGGGCGACACCACGATCAACGCGAGCACGCTCACAGTGAGTGCTGCCCATAACACGACTGGCACTACCAATAGCAGCAGTCAGACCGACGTGTCGGTGCGCGTCGATGTGGATGTCAGCGGCAAACCGGGTGGCGAAGTCGACGCTAGCCATTCCAACTCCAGTGGCAGCACTGACAGTTCCACTGCAGTGGTTGGCAAGATCAATGCTGGTGGCAATCTCAAGATCAATACCACGGGCGACACTAACCTTGAAGGCACGCAGCTTTCAGCGAACGGCAATACGTCCATTGATGCCGGTGGCAACGTCAATGTCACAGCGGCGCACAACACAAATGACAGCAGCAACTCAAGCTTGTCGGAAGGCGGCTCGGTTGGTGCCAGCAAGGATGCAGGCAGCGGCAGCGTCAAAGTCGATTCGAGTTCGGGAGATACCAAATCGTCTGCTGCGGTGACGGGCAGCATCACAGCCGGTAACAACGTGAGCATCAAATCGGGCAAGGACGTCACGCTCGAAGGCGCGGATGTGACCTCGGGTAACGATACGACGATCAACGCCAAGGGCAAGGTCGATGTGCTTGCGGCCACGAGTACAACGTCATCGGACTCGTCTCAAGTCAACTTCTCGCTCTCCGCGCAAGGTTCGAAAGGTCAGGGCGGCACCAAGAATAATGGCAATGACATGGGCGCCGGCGCCGTGACCGGATCGGGCAGCAGCGATTCGTCCGAAACAAAGAAGGTGTCGAACATCACTACGGGCGGAAATCTGAAAGTGGTCTCGGGCAGTACCACTACGCTGGAAGGTACGCAGGCAGACGTTGGCGGCAAGGCGACCCTGGCAGCCAAGGGTGGCGTAGTTAAGAAAGATGCCATATCGACGACCAACTCCTCGTCGACCTCAGGTGGTGTTTCCGCAGGCGTTGGCAAGGGTGTGGTGGTTGGCGGTGCGGGCATGAGCAGCAGCAATAACAGCACGCAGACTGCGACCGCCGTCAGCATCACGCAACACAACAAGCCTAAGAAGACAACCAAGAAGGTTGCCAAGAAGGTGGTGAAGGCGCCCGCAAAAGTTGGTGTGTCGACTACTGGGGGCAAGAAATGAACGGAGGTTCGGATGTCTGAAATGTTTTCAACTCAGCACCGACCTACCCCCCGATATACCGCTGCGCGGCACTCGGGGCGAACGGCAGAATTGGGTACGATACCCACCGCAGGCCGTTCGTGCCGAGTGGCGCGTAGCGCTGTATCGAGGCAGAGCACCGACGACAATGCGTCGTTTGAGTTACGCATAGTGGCTGCGTGGGAGAGAACGTAAAACGTGTTCCGATAACAGCCACGCAATAGATCAACGCGGTTAGAGAGCGATCCAATGTCCAGCCAAGCACATACTTTTTTCGGCCCGTGGTTGTTATACGAACGGATTTTGGCCAAACTGCGCGGAAGAGCACGCACGCAGCGTATGAAAATGGCATCTTCGGCGGTCAAGCCGGATGAAATAGAGTCAATGGCTGCGCGCACTGCTTCGTATCGTCACACCGCCAAGCTGGAACGTCCCGCGCAAGGAGCTGCCGTGATCGTCGAAGAAGCAACATTGGTCGAACAAGCGCGCCTGATTCACACGAATACATTGCCGGCGGCATTTTTTGGCTTCGTCGTTGCGTGTTTGTTTGTCGCTGTATTTTCGCCCGTCATGCCGATGCTGCCGCTCCTGGTTTGGTTGGGTGCGGCGGCTGTGTTGACGGGCGCTCGTTTGCTCACTTGGCGCAGCTTTCAGCGCGAGACCTTCGATGTGGCACGTGCACGTTATTGGCTCAAACTGGCACTCATTGGCGCTGGGCTGTCCGGCTCGTTGTGGGGAGTCGCAGCTTTTTTTCTGCTGCCTGTCGGTCAATTCAATTACCAACTCATTTTTGTCTATGCAGTCGTCATGATGGCGACGACGGCGATGTTCAGTTATCACGCCTACTATCCCAACTTTCTGGCTTTCGTTTTACCCATGCTGGGTATGACGGTCGTTGGCTTATTCATACGGGGTGCCGATCTAGCGTGGGGCATCGTGGCAGGCATACTGATTTTTCTCGTCGTCGCATTGCGTTTCATGTGGAGCTTCAACGCGATGTTCGTTCGTTCTCTGCAATTGCGATTTGAAAACATCGGCCTCGTCGATTCGCTCACGCAGCAGAAAGAAGCGGCCGAATCTGCCAATCAGGCCAAGTCGCGCTTTCTTGCAGCTGCCAGCCACGATCTGCGCCAGCCCATGCACGCGCTGAATCTCTATCTCGGTTCGCTCGATGGCTTGGAACTGCCCGGCAATGCGCGCCCGCTGGTGACCAACCTGCGGATGTGCGCGGGCACGATGGACGAAATGTTCCGCGCGCTGCTAGACATTTCGAAACTCGATGCCCACGCCGTGCAATCCGAAATTGTCACCTTTCCGGTAGCCAGCATTCTCGACCGCATCCGCAATGAGTTCGGACCGCAAGCACAAGCCAAGGGATTGCGTTTGCGCGTGATGTCGTGCTCGGCTTTCGTGCGTAGCGACCTCGCACTGAGCGAACGCATCTTGCGCAATTTCGTTCACAACGCCGTGCGCTACACCGAGCGCGGCACGATTCTGGTTGGATGCCGTCGTCATGGCTGTAATTTACAGCTCGCCGTGTATGACAATGGAATCGGTATCGCAGAGGACGAACAGCAGCGCATCTTCGAAGAGTTCTACCAGACCGGCAACCGTGAGCGCGATCGCTCGAAAGGGCTGGGTCTCGGCCTGGCCATCGTGCAGCGCTTGGCGAGCTTGCTGGAGGCGCCGGTTAGCGTGCGCTCCAAGCCGCGTCACGGATCGATGTTCGCGTTTGAATTGCCGCGTGTCGATGGCGTCGTAGTCACGCCGCCGAAAGCGCAGTCACTGCTGGCTTCCGTAAGCAGACACTCCAGCGACGTGACGGGTAGTCTGGTGGTGGCAGTGGACGATGAGCCGCTGGTGCGCGAAGCCATGCATACCTTGTTGAAACTATGGGGTTGCACGCCTGTCGTGGCTGCGTCGCGCAGCAGCGCGCTGGAAGCGCTGGCAGCCAGCCCGCGCGCGCCGGATGCAATCATCTGCGATTATCGTCTGGGCGACGGCGATGACGGTGTTGCAGTGATCGAAGCGCTGCGCAACGAATTCAACAGCGACATTCCCGCGCTGCTTGTCACTGGCGACACAGGACCGGACAGCCTGCGCCAGATACTGGATACCGGGATGCCCGTTCTGCACAAGCCCATCGATTCCGACGCGTTACGTAGTGCGTTATCGCAGTTGCTAACTGTCAACACTGGCGAGGCCGAGCTGTCGAGCCATTAACACCGCCTGCGTGCGATTGGCCACGCCAAGCGTGCGGAAGATCGATGACACATGCATTTTTACGGTCACCTCTGCCAGATCCAGACGCAGACAGATTTCCTTGTTGGAATGGCCGCGCGCAAGTAACGCGAGTATTTCGTTCTGACGCGGCGTGAGCAGCGCCGAGGGCGGTGTGCCCGCCGCTTCGCTGGCCGTCGGCGTAATCCACTCCGCTGTCGGCATCTCGCCCGACAGCACACGCCGAATCGCGCCAGCCATTACTTCCGTCGTCACCGCCTTGGAGATGAAAGCCTTTGCGCCTGCATGCAGCGCCGACATCGCTTCACGCCGATCTTCCGAAGCCGACACCACGATCACTGCCGCACCCGGATACTGCTGCCGAAAAGCCGCAATCGCCTCGCTGCCATTCATGCCCGGCAAACCGGGATCTAGCAGCACCACGCGTAGATCCAGGCTGCTCGCAGCTTTGCGCAAACCTTCTTCGGCTGAGCTTGCAGCAATTGCACCTTCATCGCCGAACACCAACCGCGCCAATTGCATGAGCGCATCGCGGTAAAGCGGGTGGTCTTCGACAACCAGGGCGCTGCCTAGCATCGTCATGTTCCGGCCTTCTTGCGTGGATACCTTGAATCAAGGCAGCAAGAAGATATCACTGGATTCAGAGTGAGGGCGGAATTTGTGCACGGGCGGCGGTCGGCGCGTGCCTGCGACACGGGTGCTTTTCTTGAGAATGAGTGTATTGCCAGGCGGGTTTTAAAGCAAAAAACCCGCAATTGCTGCGGGTTTTCTAAATCATTACCAAAAATCAATTCACCAACTGCGCTAGCTCACCTGTCTTGTAACGTGTGGCGATCTTGTCCAGCGCCATTGGTTTAATTTTGCCAGCCTGACCCGCGCAGCCGAAGGCTTCGAAACGCGCTTTGCAAATCAGCTTGGCTGCTTCGCGCGCGGGCTTGAGGTATTCGCGCGGATCGAACTTGCTGGGGTTCTCGGCGAAGAATTTGCGGATTGCCGCTGTCATAGCCAGGCGGATGTCGGTGTCGATGTTGATCTTGCGCACGCCGTACTTGATGCCTTCGACGATTTCTTCGACCGGTACGCCATAGGTCTCTTTCATGTCACCGCCATATTGGCGAATTGTCTCCAACAAATCCTGCGGCACTGATGACGAGCCGTGCATCACGAGGTGTGTGTTGGGAATACGTTTATGAATGGCTTTGATGCGATCGATGGCGAGGATGTCGCCGGTGGGCTTGCGCGTGAACTTGTAGGCGCCGTGCGAAGTGCCGATGGCGATTGCCAGTGCGTCGCATTGGGTACGCTTGACGAAGTCGGCGGCTTGTTCGGGATCGGTCAGCAATGCGGAGTGATCCAGTTTGCCTTCGGCGCCGACGCCATCCTCCTCGCCGGCCATGCCGGTTTCCAGTGAGCCGAGGCAACCGAGCTCGGCTTCCACTGTTACGCCAATGGCATGCGAGAACTTTACTACTTCGCTGGAGACCGCAACGTTGTAATCGTAACTGGAAGGTGTCTTGCCATCTTCCATGAGCGAGCCATCCATCATGACAGAAGAGAAACCTGACCGGATCGCGGCCATGCAGATCGCGGGACTTTGGCCGTGGTCTTGGTGCATGACAACGGGAATATTTGGATAGGCTTCGACGGCGGCGGCGATGAGGTGACGCAGGAAAGCTTCGCCGGCATATTTACGCGCACCGGCCGAGGCTTGCATGATGACCGGGCTGTCGAGTTCAGCGGCGGCCTCCATGATGGCGGTGACCTGTTCGAGGTTGTTGACGTTGAAAGCCGGCAAGCCGTAGCTGTTCTCGGCGGCGTGATCCAGTAACTGGCGCATTGATACGAGTGCCATGGCAAAAACTCCCGTTGAAATGTTGAGAATGGAAAGAATTCTTTGAGAAACGGATTTTACCGCGCTACTACCTCGAGCCACAGGTAAGGAGACACCTTTTGGGCAAAAAGCAGGGATTTTTGCACGCCCATAAAAAAGGGGCCGGAGTACTACTC
>DASUGV010000053.1:0-3092 GCA_036273835.1 Rhodocyclaceae bacterium | reverse complement strand
CACGCTGAAGGATGGATTGGCAGGCAGGTGTCAAATCCACGCCCGAAAAATTGAGACGCAGAAGCGCGGCCAGACCAAGATATGCGGATGCTGGCATGGCGCGCGGACCGGCAGCCGATGCGGGATTGATGACGGACTTTTCCAAGCAGTTTGTGATCACACCGTATCACCCTATTTTTGGCAAATTGCCCCGTGTCCATCGTAAATCGGGACAGAGATTCCGGTCCGCAAAAATAACCGCCTTTCCGACGCCAAATTGATTTCGTGGACATCGAAAGTCCAGGCAGAACCTCGGCGAAACATCGCACCCAAAAGGCAAGCAGCACAGTAGACTGACGCTTCACGTTCGTTTGTGAGGTGAGAAATGCAAATAGGCCACTGGGATTTTCCATCGGAACTATTTATCAGATTGGGCTTTGCGTTGCTGGTGGGTCTCGTGCTGGGCCTCAATCGCTGGCTGCATCACAAATCGGCGGGCATTCGCACTCACTCGCTCGTATCCCTTGGTTCTGCCGTCGCCATGCTTTCGATTGCCTCCTCACACGGCAGCGATGCGCAGGCTGCGAGCCGCGTAATGCAGGGTTTGATTACCGGCATCGGCTTTCTCGGCGCAGGCGTCATTGTACGTGGCGGTCATTCGCAGACCGTGCATGGCTTGACGACGGCTGCCAGCATATGGGCATGCGCGCTGTTGGGAGCTGCGTTCGGCGTGGGCCAATATGCTATTGGAATTTCGTCGCTGGCGGTAATCTTCCTGGTATTGCTTTTTGGTGGCGGTATCGAACGTGTGACCGGCGCCGTAATGGGAATAGACAGAGAGTCCGAAGTGCCGGAGGATCAGGCCAATTCGTGAAGCCAATATTCAGGTAGGATTGATGAAGTTGAGTGAAGTAGTGTGAAGGCAGCGGCAGTTCTCAATATGGGCTGAGTGCCGCATGAAACAACGTTGTCATTTCTATATCCAGGGAGCAAAAATGAAAAAACAGATCACCCGCATTTCACCTTTCCAAACCGCAAAAGTGATGGCTATTCTCTATTTCGTTATTTCTCTGCCGCTCATTGCGTTCATGGGTTTAATGTTCTCTTTCGTGCCGGGACCTAAACCGCCAATGATGGGAGGCATGATATTTGTCCTGCCGTTCTTCTATCTAGTTTTCGGTTTCATCTTTACGATTATTGCTACCTGGATATATAACTTCGTTGCGAAGTTGGCAGGCGGTATCGAATTCACCATGTCAGAGATTGACGACATTGAGTGAGAGCACCGATTCATCGTTCGGCATGGACAGTAATGCGGCGATCATCCGTGCATTACTGTTTTCCGATCTGCGTGGATTTTATGATCGTCTCGCCGTTCCATTCGTATTCGTAATATGCTTTATGCATGCAATGGCTTAGCAACCGGGGACGAAATGCGGCGAGGCATTCGCCGCCCGGCCTACGCACGGAAGGATAGACCGCACCGTTGACGCCCTCTTCGCGCAGGCGCCGGCCCACGGCTTGGGCATGCGCGTAACGATCTGGATGGACCAACGCTTGATCGTTTTGAATCGCGTCGCGCAGATCGGTAATTTCGCCCTTGGCACGCACAGTGTAAAGGCGCATCTGCAAGCGCATGGGCGGTTCGAGCGTGGCGCGCATGAAGAGTGCGGAATGGTAGGCGGTCTCGGCTATCGATGTGTCTTTGTCGTGGGCACAATAGAATACGCCGTAGCTGCCATCGCTGAAGCGGCTACCTTGCGGGTTGGGGTGCGTGAACGCGGACATGATCGGACCCGTGCCAAGACCGAACAGACGTTCTTCCGGCGGCACCAATTCGATCTGACCCAATTCATTTCGCATATGATCGTTGGTTAACCCTTCGAGTGCGAATAACGCGTCGAAATCTACGGCGGACGCCACGCGGTCGAAAACATTGATCGCGGGATAGCGTGTGGGAATAATGCGGTAGGCGGGATTCCAGTTGATATGGACAACGGGATAGTTCTGGCGCTTCAAGCCCAACCGCCGCGTCTCGCGTCGAGATATTGCCGCACGGCGAGCAGGTCGCTGACATTGCCAGCCAGCATGCGATCGAGCGCGCTGCGCCCACCGAACAGCGGCGCAGCGTTCGACTTCTTCACCCAGCCATCAGCCGCATGTGGATCAGGCAGCAAAATTTGCAGTGCTTTGTAAATACCGAGAATGTAAGAAAGACGTTCTAGCGTATCGTGTCCGAGGCGAGCGCTTTCAGGTGCGGCCTTCCATTTGAAGAAGGTGGAGCGGCCTGGAGAGCCAAGGAGAACGATTTGCGCATCCGCGCCCAAATCCCAGTCGCGGGCAATGTTGAAGAAGGTACGAAGCCCGGCGGCGGCCATCGCCCTGGGCTCGGGTTTGTTCGGTGTTGAAGCGAGTTCTACGGCGCCACGCATAGCGGCCTCTCTTCTCTTCGTATTTGCATAATTGAAATTTAGTCTATTTATGGACTTTTTGCAAGAATAATGCTGTTTGGCTGGGGCGTGCCATCCTCCATATCGACACGCTATATTTTCGAAAGCTTTCCGAGGCTCGCTGAATGAATAAGACTAAAAAATCAGGAGGCGTCTCGCGACAACGTGTACTGGCGACGACACCATGAAATGTCCTGACAAAGTAACGTTCCCGGAAGCTTTTGTCTTCTGGCTCAAATTGGGTTTCATTAGTTTTGGTGGCCCCGCTGGACAGATATCGATCATGCATCAGGAACTGGTCGAGCGCAGACGCTGGATATCGGAGCGGCGCTTTCTACATGCACTTAATTACTGCATGGTGCTACCAGGACCGGAGGCGCAGCAACTAGCAACCTATATCGGCTGGCTGATGCATCGCACCTTGGGTGGAATCGTCGCAGGTGCGCTGTTCGTGTTGCCATCTTTATTCATCCTGATCGCACTGTCGTGGATTTATGTCGCATATGGCAACGTGCCGCTAGTGGCCGGATTGTTCTACGGCATCAAGCCGGCGGTTACGGCCATCGTCATCCACGCGGCGCATCGCATCGGCTCGCGCGCGCTGAAAAACAATTTGCTGTGGGCAATTGCGGCGGCCGCATTCGTGGCGATCTTCGCACTCAA